>CAXHFZ010000076.1:0-6168 GCA_964016325.1 uncultured Candidatus Poseidoniales archaeon
TCGCCGGGCTCCATTGCCCATCAACCTCAGACTTTTCCCTTCAAGTGCTCGGCTCCCCTGACAACTCTCTGGGAACAAGGAGTGGGGAACTTACAGCTCGCTTTACGAAGGGCATCCTTAGCCGCATCGTAATTTTCTGGATTCATATGGATGGACACAATAGTCTGTCCTCTCAAGACTCTCGCAGCAGTTCCCACATTCTTCCCGAACGCCTGCCTCATTCCCTGAGAAACACGATCAGCACCCGCACCTGTGGCCTGCTTATTTTCTCGTAGAATTTGATGTGGATAAACATGAATCCTGAGGGCGTAGCCATCTACACCTGCCGAATTTCTTATTGTGGCATTAGCTACCTGTCTAGCCGACTCAAGAGCACTATCTCTGATCTGACATGCATTATCTGATGTCAGCTCAATAACTACTGGAAAATCTCCTGCCTCAGCAGCTTTTCTATTTCCCATGAAGTACCTGAGGATACGATTGTTTGGTACTCCTCCTGTGTACTCTCTGCGAGTAAATGACTGGCCCTTTACTTGGCGGTACATCTTCGCTGGTTTGCGTGCCACTTACTCACCTCTCTCGCCGGCGACCAACCCCCCATATTTAATCGTGAGGACAAGGCAAGGAGAGCTTCTCAACCATTCAAAACACGTTCACTCTGTTTCTGGACCTCTCTAACCCCTACAACAATTAGAATAAATCCAACTATCATGGACGCACCGATATTCTCCTCCAATAATGCCCAACCGCCTATTACTCCAAAAACAGGGACGAGGAAAACATAGGAAGAAGCGGCTGTTGGTCCAATTACTTCTATTCCCTTTGCAAATAATACGTAAGCAAGAACAGTTGAAATCACTCCCAGATATGCAACAGTAGCCCATTCTGAATAGCTAGGAGTTGGTATTCCGGAAGACCAAATCTCGAAAAACATCCAAGGAGTTAGCAGAACCCAACCAATGAATGAGTACCAGACTACTATCTCAAGAGGGGAAACATCATTTTTACGTGATAGCAGAATCTTGGTTAAATTAGTAGTTGTGGCCCATGATAATGCGGCCATAAGGATCATCAAATCTCCGATTAATCGATGATTAAATGGAATATCTGAGTTTGGACTCCAACCTACAACAACAAGAACCCCGGTAATACCAATGATGAGTCCCAGGGACATTCTGCCAGTAATTTTCTGATCTAGCATAGGGGCGGCCAAGAGGACGGTAAAAACTGGATTTAGAGAAACTATCAGGGAAGCATCTCCTGCTGCCGTCCAAGACATTCCATGCATGAAAAATAATTGATAACACATAGTCCCGAAAATACCTAGCCAAATCGATAATCTCCATGATTCTACGTCCGGAGGTATGAATCTGAAACCTTCTCCAGATCTACTTGCTAGATACCAGATGAAGAACACTATAACCGCAAATACATATCTCAGCCATGCTGAAGTAGCCGGCTCGAGAGTAGCGGAGTTACTACCGTCGGTACCGTAACTGAGAAATCTACCAGCGGCCCAAGTAGAGCCCCATATGATGGCAGCCAACAATAGTAGGAGATGCGTCCCAAGATCTCCAGTTTTTGATTCCACTAGCGGGCCCCCGGAGTCAAGCACTCTCGCACATGCTTTGGATGCGTTTTGTAAACCCTGGATCGGTGGCACTCACACAATCATCTCCTTCTACACACCCACCGGTCTTAGAAGCTATTATCATCGCGGTCATTGCCATTCTATGGTCAGAATAAGTCAATACAGGATCAACAGGACGGGTTGGTTCCTGCCCTCCCGGAACAATAATGCCGTCACTACTTTCCATTGATTTTATTCCGAATGCACCGAGCATCTCTACCGTCTTGGATATCCGGTCACTTTCCTTGCCCCTAGCATGTGCACACCCTGTTATTCTTCCACCATTTCCAATTGCCATTATCGCGGCAGAAGGGGTGATAATATCCGATGCATGCGTTAAATCTAGAATCTCTGAACCAGCAATCAACATATCAATAGCTTTCTTCAATCCGATAATCTCGTCAACATCATTTTTTCTAACAGTAACTCCGTGTATTCTAGAGAAAAGAGTGGCCATCGGTATCAAGCTTTCCTCAGCACATACTTCAATGAGTGAAGGCGTACAAACTTCCCATGGTCCTAGTTGTATTTCGCCCCTATCGATACCGATATTTTTTCCCGACATTGAGCATATTTTCTTAGTCAGTCCCCAATATCCTTCGCTAACATGTACTCCCTTTATCTTGAGTGAAATTTCATTTGGTAAATGGGGGGATGCCAGGGCCATGGCAGTCAAACCCTGGCTTGTTCCACTCCAATCAATAGTGGCATCCTTGGAGCTAATCCTTCCCGAAATTGTCCTAGGTACAGAATTACTACTTATCTCACATCCAAGTTGAGATAAGGTCTCACAGAGTCCGGCAGAACTCCTCCTTCTAAGTGAACTATCTCCGTCTATTGTAGCATCACCTTTCAAACAGGCTGACATCGCCGAAATCACACTGGCTGTAGTACCAGAATTTCCACAGTTCAGAACATGATCCGGAATGTGTAATCCATCTTTTGAGCCTTCAATGAGCCAATTTCCTTCTCTAAAATCAATCTTAGAGCCCATTGCCGCTAAACAATTTGCCATCGAGAAAGAGTCCTCTCCGGGCACTCCGTCAAATGAGATATTGGTCTCTCCTTGACTCTGAGATCCAAGAGCTAGCCATCTAATCATATGGCTTTTTGAAGGAGGTATCAACCAGTCAAAAGAACCGGTCAGATTGGTAGCATCGAATTCCCTCATGAGACCACGTGCTGCTCATTCATGTTGAATCCTCGTATCTCTGCTTCTAATCCAATCTCCGAAGTCAACAGAAGAATCCCACTCTCTAGATACCTCATCTATGACGCTGAAATGCATGGTATCGTGTAATCCTCCAGTATTCTTAACAAGATTATTTCGAAGTAGCATTTTTGGACTCAGGCCCGGCATCATTACCCCTATTGTCCAGGGGACTCTCCCAGGGTATACCTCGTTGACATGATTGACTATATTTGTTGTACAGGTATTTGTGAGAGTGTTGTACCACTCAGGATCACCAGCCAACTTGTTTGTTCTTCTTATGTAAGACTCCAGCATTCTCCTTTCGTTCCCCGGACCAAGGACCACTCCTTCGAAAAGATGCGTCTTGGATTTTATTCTGCATCGAGACCTCACTCCGATGATATCACGCTCAGTGCCCCAGACATAGATTAACTCATAAGTTCTAAAAATTCCTTTCAAAGGGCCATAAGAGACCCCTTTCTTCTTTCTAACCTCGATTGAGCAAGCTAGTCTTCTGCCGTCTTCAAATTCATAGCTAAGTATAGTATGGGCCATCTCTCTTCTTTCAGGGCTAAAATATTCGAGTACAAACCATATCTTCCTCACCTTACTCAGGTCCACTTTCACATCTATCCATCGTTCATCGTAATCTTTGGTAGTTCTCCAATTGAAATCTCGGACATTTCTGAACAATGCTACATCTCCCTCATATTCAACAGTAGCTAGCCTTTCATTATCATTGACCCATGATCTCTCATTTGAAGGAGACATCGCGAAATGCCTCCTAAGAATCAAAATCAGAGCTGTTGATAATATCACAAAAATGACGATAGTCAAATCCGCAATGGACGTCACAGAATCCCGTAACCGCATGAGGAAATAACTCATACCCAGAATTAATGGCGCGGCAGGGGAGATTCGAACTCCCGAGGTGAAACACCACTGGATTAGCAATCCAGCGCAATGGCCAGGCTATGCGACTGCCGCAGCGCCCTAGCGACCATAGGTCCTCGCTTAAGCCGAGCGGTCTCACTCTTCCTCTTCAGAGGCTCTAATATCAACTAATGACGAGGGCAATCTAGCCACAAATATGATCTCATCTGCATATCCCTTCTTATCCGGCTTCCTCAATTCCATTATTCTGGTACCCTTCGTGACCTTGCCAAGGGTTTCCTTCGTCTGAACAGAAGCCATTCTAATCATCATTCCCTTTGAGGTTAACATGAATAACTGATCATTAAGATCCGGTATCTGCCTGACTGCCACAATCTCGTCATCTTTATCCAGAGCCATAGTTTTAACTCCTTTTGTCCCTCTATTTGTTCTCCTGTAACCATCTCTTTCGACTACGGCCTCGCCATTCTCATCAATCACGGGACCTCCTGTTGCTTCGTCAGTTACTGCAATCATCTCGCCCGACCCAAGCCTGCTCCTCTTTGCCATACCATGCTTAGACACAGTAAGCACACTAGTTTCGAAATCATCAGTAACTATCATTCCAATGACCCGATCTCCTTTACTGAGTTTCATTCCAGATACTCCTTGGCTGACTCTCCCCTGTACTCTCACTAACTGAGTAGTTTGCTCCTCTCCCGTAGAGGGATCAACTCTTTTCCGTACTTCAGCGGGCATAAACCTGCATGCATTGCCCTTGGCTGAAACCAGTACAACATGGTCCTCTTCAGTAGCTGACCTTACAGCAACAAGTGAATCAGAGGCGCCTTCTGCAAATTTTATTGCATACTTCCCATTCCTATTTATCTTGACATACTCTGATAGTTGACTTCTTTTAATCCTTCCATTGAGGGTTGAAAATATCAGATAGTGGCCATCTGGATCATCAATGAGTTGTTTATTCATCGGTAGGATAGATATCACCTTCTCTTCATCTCTTATCCCTGCTAGTAGATTCCTAATGTGCGTCCCCCTGCCGTATCTGCTTGCAGAGGGAGTTTCCCAAGCCCTGAGTCCGTACACTCTTCCATGACTCGTAAATATCAGTAACCTGTCCTTGCTGAAGCAGGTAAGTATTGATTTGGGAAAATCCTCATCCTTTGTAGTCACGCCTTTGAGTCCTTTCCCCCCTCTATTCTGAAGTCTGAAAGATTCTACTGGCATATGCCGGATATAATTGTCTTCAGAGAGGGATATTACGATTGCCCGCTCTTCAATCAAATCTTCCCTATCCATCGATAGAGGCATAGGATCAATGGATGATCTACGCTCATCACCATGCTTCTCCACCATTTCATCAAGTTCCTCAATTAATATCTGAAGACGTCGGGGTCTCGAGGAAATTATATCTCGCAAATCCGCGATTTTAATTTTCAACTCATCATATTCGTTTTCCACCTTCTCAACATCTAGACGGCTCAATTGATACAATCGACGTTCGGCTATGGCTTTGGCTTGAGGTTCTGTAAAGTCAAATTTGGATATTCCAGAAAACTTCTCAATTCCCTGCAATACAGACTCAAATTCATCTCTTCCTGAACTTGCCTTTCCAACTGCAATAACATCATCAATTCTGTCTTGGGCCTTCACCAAGCCCTCAAGAATATGAGCTCTAGCCTCAGCTTTTTCTAACTCAAACTTAGCCCTCCTTTCAATGACTGACTCCCGGTGTTCGACATAGGTGTGTAAAATTACTGGTAAGGTCAAAAGTACTGGCCTGCCATCCAAAATACCCATCATATTTGCTGAATATGACTCTTGCAACCTACTAGATTTGAATAGCTGATTCAGAACTGCATTAGGATCAGCATTATTCTTCACTTCTATAACGACCCTTATTCCTTCTTTAGAGGACTCATCCCTGATGTCTCTGATTCCTATTACTGAACCCTTTGAAACTAAATCAGCTATGTGAACTAGCATATCTGATTTCTTTACTTGATATGGGATTTCATGAATTATTATCATTTTTCCCTTGGAATCATCTTGTACATCGCACTTTGACCGAACATGGAATCTTCCCTTACCCGTCGAGTACATATCGAGGATGCCATCTATCCCATGGATGGTCGCACCAGTGGGGAAATCAGGTCCTTTGATATGACTCATGTAATCCTCGATAGGGATACTAGGCACTTCCTTACTTTCAGCTCCTTGTTGGAGGATATGATCGACATGCATCCTAACCGCTCCTGCTACCTCCGTGAGGTTGTGAGGGGGCATCCTCGTTGCCATTCCAACCGCAATTCCATCACTTCCATTCAGCAGTAGATTTGGTAATCTTGCAGGTAGAACGGTCGGCTCCATTTCCGAATCATCAAAATTAGGCTGAAAATCTACAGTTTTTTTCTCAATATCCTCCAGCATGTGTTTTGAAATCTTATCCAATCTA
>CAXHFZ010000077.1:0-6096 GCA_964016325.1 uncultured Candidatus Poseidoniales archaeon
CAGATGTGTATAAGAGACAGCCTAAAACTCCATGGAATTTCGCTTACTTTCATGCCCTCTGACTCCGAGGATCCAACCACACATACTGGAGCTAACCAATGGTGATTTGAGAGTCTCTGAAGTAATCTCTGAGCCACGAGCCCTCTAGAACCTAGGACGGCACACTTAACTCTCCCCAGTGTGCTCATGGCCCAAGCTAGGAGGGACAGCCTATGAAGAAGTGTTTGGATAATGATGAATAGTTAAAATACTCCCGCGTTGATAGGCACATCATGGAAGCGATTGGTTTGGCCTATGTGACATTAGGACTCGTTATCGGAGTAATGATTGGTTGGCTCATTACCAAGCAAAGAATGGGGAGTGAAATAATCCGTTATGAAGAAAGAATCAATGCGCATGAAGGGGCATTTGAGACCAATGAAAGAAGAATGAAGGCGGAGATAGAGAATATGGTCGTGAAGGTTGGCGAGAGAAACACTGCTCAATTTCTCAAACTAGCTGAACAGAGATTTTCCTCAGAAATGAAAGAAGCTGAGAACGCTCTGGAGACCAGGAAACTGGAAGTTGAGAATCTAATCAAGCCCCTGCGAGCTGAGATGGAGAAGATGTCCGAGGCAAACCAACAGATTGAGAAGGAGCGGGCTGGCGCTTATCAGGCTATTAAACGCCAAATTAAAGACCTAGGAGATAAAACAGACTCTCTAGGGGTTAGGACGACCGCCCTATCTACTGCTCTGACCACATCTGGTCAGGCTAGGGGAAACTGGGGCGAAGTAAAATTACGAAGGTTGTTTGAGATGGCAGGAATGTCTGAACAGGTTGACTTTTTTGAGCAGGAAACAATTCAAGGCGGAGGAAGGCCAGATTACATCGTTCGTTTACCTCAAGAGGGAGTCATTCCGATTGATTCAAAGGCGACTGGTGCTAATTTCTTAAAGGCCGTAGAGCTTGAATCAGGATCGGATCAGGATGCCCTACTTATCGAACATTCTAAGGCGATGAAGAATCGAATTAAGGAGCTGGGGGCCAAAGATTATCAGGGCTCAATAGAGGGTGATTTTGATCATGTGATAATGTTCATTCCCAGCGAGGCAATGGCCGCTGCGGCGTTCACTACAGATCCTGAACTACTTGATTACGCAATGAGTAAGTCAGTTCTGATTGCTACTCCAGTAACTATGTTGGGACTACTAAGAACTGTCGCGCTATATTGGCAACAACATGCGCTAGCAGAGGGAGCCAGAGAAATCTACGACGTGTCAAGAGAGATGTACAAGAGAATCAATACATTAATCGATCATATCATGAAGGTGGGTAGTCATCTTGACAAGGCTGGTAGATCATACAACGAGGCCATGAACTCATATGAGAGAAGAGTTCTTCCGCAGGGTCGAAGGCTAGACGAGCTACGGGTTTCGGAGACTCTTCAAGGGGGCCTTCCTGAACCCAAAGAGATAGAGGCGAGGCCAGGAAAGGTAGAGGAGGACTGATGACCCCCTCCCTATTGGGCGGGGTATGATTAAATGGCAGACGGGAAGGTACCACCCTGTTATTCATCTTCCTGATGAATACGAAGTTAGAGACCTTACGACAGGTAACTACTCCCCCTCGGAATATGAATATGACATTGGTAGATATGATGAATTACGCCCTGGAATGTACTCGACCGATCTATTCTCTGATGGAAGGTTTCTTCACGTAGGTATCGATATTGGGGCACCCGTAGGAACTGCTTGTATGGCTTTTGATGATGGAGAGATTTCACATTTCGGTTACAATCCAGAAGAAGGCGACTATGGAAATGTAATAGTGACAAAACATCTTGTTGGAGGAACTCCAGTTTGGGCTCTTTATGGACACCTTAGTAGTAGCTCCATACAAGGGAAAGAAATTGGACAAAGGATACGCAGGGGAGAAGTAATTTGTTGGATAGGAGATAAACAAGAGAATGGAGGATGGGAACCACATCTTCACTTCCAATTATCTCTTAAAGAGCCTGAGACTCATGATATGCCGGGGGTAGTGGCTCCACATAAACGGGATGAAGCACTGAGAGAATACCCCGATCCAAGATGGGTACTAGGCCCAATCTACTGAATGTCGGATAAATATTCCTTCAGTTGAGGTATTGGCTCCATGGAAGTAGGATTTACCCCTCTCAAGAGAGCTAGTGCTATGGAAATCCAGTCAGAAATATGAGCGGCATAAATCAATCTCTCGAGCAGGGATTCCCCCTTGCACTCTATCCTCCAGACATTCTTAGTGATCAGATTCTCCTCGATCCAGCCAATCCTTGATTCAGTCCTCTCATGAATGCCCTCGGAACTCATAATTAGGAGCGCTCTATTACCGTTAGACTCCGAGAACCATGCTACTATCTCATTATGATTCATCTCGGGCACCTCAGAGTAATTGGCGAACGCTTCAGCATTCTCATTAATCTGACAAGTCAGCCTGTAAGCGGCAGCATTAAGTTCCCTTGGGCAAATTATACCTATCTGAGAATCCACAAGATTTCTGGCCAAGGCCTCTGACATTCCATCTCCAGAGATTATATCTAGCTTTCTTGAGGAGTCTCGGATTCTATTAATCATCGATTTGAGCTCTTCATCCTCTGGACGCGCCAGTATTCCCATCGACCAGCAGACTGCCAGTTGAGCCCCCAGTATATGGCCGAAAGCAGATCGAGGCATTTGCCCCTTGGGAATTGCAATGGAAACAGATTCTTCATGACCATCCAGTATTCTGGTCAGCTCCCCTCCTGAGGATATCCCGACCACAGTTCCACCAGAATCTATGGCCTTAATTACGCCATCAATGGTCTCCTCAGTGTTTCCCGAGTATGAGGTGGCGACAACCAGCCAGTCTGGCCCCCACCACTGAGGTAGACCATAGTCCCCCCAGACCACGAATGGCAGTCCTCCCTCTTCGTCTGAAATAGTCTTTAGGAACCTCCCAGCTGAGCCTGAACCACCCATTCCAAGGAATATCACTCCAGTCCAGTCTAGGTCTGATTCCAGTCCTGTATCCGAGGAAAAGGCCTTTTCTAAATCATCCACGAAACCCCTAGTGAGGCCACACATATCCTCAGTATCCAGAGACTCTGCGAGCTCCTCTATTCTTTGGCCGGACATTGACTTACTTCCTCCCTGAGGGCACCGCTAGCCATACTCCCTGTATGAAACCAATGCGTAATGACTTCGATTCGGGGTCATCATCATACGGTAAGGCTACGGTAACTACCCTGTAATCTACCGGGTCAAGGACCTCCACTGCTGAGCTGTCTCTATTCAATATGTCAACAACAAACTGTTCACTTCTCGGACAGACTACAACAGAGCCTTCCATATCTCTCCATGTTGTGCCTGTTCTCTCGAACCTGTCCATCTTCTTCAGAATGGGTCCGTCCTTCTGCCAACTTTCGACTATCCACAGAATCTTTCTGAATCTGATGACATCTCCTAGCCCATATGCAGGTTTTCTGTAGCTAAGTGTCAGTCTCGAAACTTCGATCCCATCGTTAGCACCGACTACTGTAGAGGTTTCCTTTACTGTACCTCCGAACTTCTTGACTAAGTTTCTGGACCATCTCCTAGCCATGGCCTTGGACCCTAATTTCAGATCCCATCCTCCCGTGACGGCTCCCTCTTCTGAGATGAAGAACATAGGGTCAGCCTCCATCTCAGAAAGCATCTCATCGAGAGTTTCTCGTAATGATTTGAGTACCATTTCGGACAGCCTCCTACCGGCTGATCTGAGTTGCATTACTGCCTCGAAATACGAACCTGCCTTGCGTGTGCATGTCGGGCAAACTGCATTACTGGTCTGTAGAAGTACCTCATGGTTATCTGAGAACTCATATCCTTCGATAATGCCAGAGACATCCACATGTAACCTACTGGTTCTATCGTCTATTTCCTCGACTGCAAACTCTACTGAAACTTGCTTCGCCCTATCCTCGACGCCGAGGTTAGCCCTGATCCTCAAATCTGCTAGATCGTTTGAGTCAATTACTGACCATCGTCCACGAATCTCATGAAAACCACATTTGGAGCATCTATCTTGTTGTATCCTCTCTGGCATTACAGATAGGCTAGTTCTATCTCTCAGACAAGATTCGCACATTCTATCTGTGGTCAAGGGCGGAGACGCGCCACAGACTATGCAGAATTCGCCGTCAGACATGTCTCTCCCATCAAATGCGCCCATACTCACAGTTAGAAGGGTTCCCAATGACTGAAGATGCATGATTAGTGATCATTCTTCGGAATCAGATGTCAAAATCTCCAGTTGGACAGTTAAATCCACTATTCTTGACCTTAAGTGATTGACATAGTATGCGAGAATGAAAGATAGTATTGTGTAGGCGACTATCATTTCAGAAGTTCCTGCCATTTTCAAAGACCCCCATCTAATTCCGACTTACTCTGTTCTAATCTATCTTCCATTCTCATAACCTCATTACTTAGCATTGCCAGTCCAACAAATAATATCAGGAAGGATATGAAGCCCATCATTAGTACTGTCCTGATACCAGGATCTAAGCCCGTCTCCTCTCCGCTCACTA
The DNA here is from genome assembly GCA_964016325.1 of uncultured Candidatus Poseidoniales archaeon. Lineage (GTDB taxonomy): Archaea > Thermoplasmatota > Poseidoniia > Poseidoniales > Thalassarchaeaceae > MGIIb-O5. Next base: position 4,568 of record CAXHFZ010000077.1, read on the forward strand.
AGACTATCCCAGGGTGTCTCTTCTGGTACCATGTCGTTGCCAGTGCAGTAATTGGGACAAGTGCAAATCCGAATAGTCCAACTGAGGCGAGAGTGTCCCTGGTTTCCTGGCCGTCGGGTTGAGACCTTCTAGATAGAACTAGGAATAGTGCAACACCCGTCAGTAGTGCGAAAGTATTGAGACGGAGATCTCCCCAGTCCCAAGGGACGCCCCACTCTGCGGATCCCCAAATCGGTCCGGATGTGATTACCCCGAGACCGAAAAGCAATCCAAGGTCTGAGCCGGTGGAGAACCACCTCCACCCCCAATCAGACCTATCCTTATACCATGCTACTGCCCCTATGAATAACATGCAGAATGCTAGGAATGAAGACCACGCGAAGGGCACGTGCCAGTACAATATTCTGTAAGCCTCAGGAGCGTTGAATGCTGTTGAGTCTACCATGGGCGCGTAGTATACACCCATCAAAGCCGTGACGACCGCGCCCGAAATCCCTAGAGCCGTGAGGCCGATCCCTATTCTCACTGATGAAGGAGGGTTGGGGTCAGGCACGACTCTTCGAGAAGCTCCCCAGTGAAGAATGCTATTCCCTATGCATCAGGAATAATAACAGCCACTGCCCAGACCATAGCTGAGATAATACTGGCAATAATTATCGATGCCAGAGGGCTACCTAAGGAGATCTCTGAGGACATGCCGACTTCCATGATTACAGACAATGCATCAACCAGTTCCATGAATGGCCAAATTAATACTATTAGGAGGAGTGAAGACACCGCCGCACCTGACCTTCTCAGATCTGAAACCAGAAGATGCAGTGCAGTGGCGGCACAAGAGATGTCAATTATTACGAGTGATGGAAGCCAGAGCCACCTCAATATCTCCTCAGAACTACCGACTGGCAAAGAGCCCTCCAATACAAACCATGAGAGGTATGTTAGAGGAAGAGGTAGAAGTATGGATGATGCCATTATGGATGTTGCTGGGCGGAATTGTGGACCACATACTGCTGACCACCATTTCCCGCATTCTTCCTCTGAGAGTCTACGAATCATGGCAGGGGAAATAACCGCAGAGATAAATGCTGGAGTAAGAATTAACGCCGCGGCCAGATGGTTTCCTATATCGGCGTTTGAGAGAGTAGCCTGCGACGTATCCATTCCTGTCAATACTGAGTAGGACAAGAGTAGGGCCAATATGGCGGGAGTTGCTTTTCCAATGGTGTCCACTGGATTTCTCCTCTCAATTGAGTAACTCCAAGAGAACAGTGATGAGATAGTCTTAGTTTCTCTTTCGCTAAGGAATTGCCTTTCAATATTAGACTCTTTTTCGATATTGTTCTTTGACTCGGAAATCTCTCCTGATTCAATTGTCAATATTCTGCTTGAGCATGCGATTATTTCTTCATCATGCGAAGCCATTACTACAGCATTTCCATGTTGTGACAGCTCGCTTATCCACTTCTTCAATACTCCTTTTGAGAATGAATCCAAGCCTTCGGATGGCTCGTCTAGGAAAACTAATCTCG
>CAXHFZ010000078.1:0-6006 GCA_964016325.1 uncultured Candidatus Poseidoniales archaeon
ATTCGTCGGCAGCGTCAGATGTGTATAAGAGACAGGTATTAGAATCTGCTAGTACTTCTCACTGTAGGGTAGAGGGAAAAGATATGATCATGTTATCCGCAAATAACTATCTCAATCTAACAACTCATCCAAGAGTGGTTGAGGCGGCTATTGAGGCTACAAGGAAATATGGAGCTGGATCGGGTTCTGTCAGGGCGATAGCTGGAACTCTGGATATCCACATAGAAGCTGAGAAAAAAGCAGCAGAATTTAAGGAAGTGGAATCATCTCTAATTTACTCAGCTGGATACACAGCAAATGTTGGCCTGATACCATCTCTTGTTAGAGGAAAAGAAGATATTATCATCTCTGATGAACTTAATCATGGCTCAATAATAGATGGAGTAAGGCTGACCAAGGCAAGTAGAGCAGTGTACCCTCACAATGATGTTGAGGCCCTGGAAAGAACCCTCAAAGAGAATAAGAATGCAGAGAGGAAGCTAATCATAACCGATGGTGTTTTCAGCATGGATGGTGACATAGCTCCATTAGATGATATTACAGAAGTAGCTGAGGAATATGGTGCCATGATAATGGTTGATGATTGCCATGGCGAGGGAGTACTCGGGGACGGAAAAGGAATAGTCGCACATTTCGGACTCCAAGGACGTGTTGACTTTGAAGTTGGATCGTATTCTAAGGCCATGGGAGTTCAAGGGGGGATATTGGCGGGTTCTGATCTAGTGAGAAGTTATGCGCTTAACCATAGTAGATCGTGGCTTCTATCTGGAAGCCAACCACCTGGGGTAGCCGCCGCCCAGAAGGCTGCTGTTGAAGTTCTGATGGAGGAACCTCAGCATGTAAGGAAGCTATGGGAAAATACCAATTATTTCAGAATGCAACTACAATCGATGGGATTTGACACGGGCCGCTCGGAGACGCCGATAATTCCAGTTTTGTGCGGAGAAAGTAAAGTTGCTAAAGATCTCTCTGGTATGCTTGGTGAGAGTGGGATACTTGTGGGGGCAATAGTTTTCCCAATGGTCTCGAGAGACAAAGCGAGAGTCAGGACGCAAATGTCATCTGGTCTTGCCCGTGAAGATTTGGACATAGTTCTATCAGAGTTCGAAAGATGTGGTAAGAAATTAGGATTGATCTAGGAGTGTGTAAGATGTCAGTCGATCGATTTGAAAATGAAAGTAATGTTTGGCCTATTTCAACGGAAATAAAAGTAAACTGGGGAGATATGGATGCTCTAGGACACGTCAATCATTCAGTTTATGCAAAATGGATGGAGACTGTTAGAATGATGTATTTCTCCGAGATTGGAATGATGAATCTCTATAATGATTCCAATATCGGACCAATTCTTGCTAGGATAGAAATAGACTACGAATTACCAATAGTATTTCCAGACGTAGTTACAGTTAGTACTTCGGTTTCTAGAATTGGAAACTCATCATTCGACATGAGGTATAAAATCGAAAGCCTGAGTAATAACGGAAAATCCGCGGCCACAGGTAGTGTGGTTTGTGTTGTGTTGGATTATAGTTCTGGCATGCCTCATAAAATTCCTCTAAAACTGAGGGAATCTATTGCCAGATTAGAGGAAGATTTCGACTACTAAACCTGTCAGATAATATCTATCACTTCTTCCAAATCAAAGTCAGATTCTGGACTCACTTTCTTGGTGTCTCCATACACTGTTATTTTCATTCCTTCGAATGGCTCGATTCCCCTGTCTATCCTATCAATAATTCTCCATCTGGGAGCATACGATAGATGAATCCAAAGAGGCCCAGGAAGAATATAGATGAACCAACCTAATCTATCAAGAAAAATCCCGTACTGATTATCTATCAATGAGGCTGATATCATAGTTAGTCCAATGAATGGAAGAGCAAAAAGAATCCTCCTAAGATAAAAAAGCCTCGCAGGGGGCCTTTTTACAATCGTTGAAGCTAGAATCGAGAAAGCCCCTAAAATGGAAGTACAAGCGACAATTACAAGCATCTCGAAAAGCCAACGCCTACCAATTTGAGAATAATCATCGCCAATAGAAAGACTGCCATATGCCAATGGAAGAAGTAGCGCAATTGAAATCATAAGGCCGTAGAGTCCACCCACGAAGATAGGATGGCATAGAGTTAGAGAATCTCTCAGGAAGAAATTGCTCACAGTGCCACCTCTTAGCATATGCCTATGATCAGAATCCATGGATTCAACCACGTTCTGCCACCCTTCCACAGTCCTCTGCCAACAAATCCCAATTATCACAATTGGGGTGTTTATCAATCAAAAACAGCTCACTAGTAAATTGTGTGACCCCCTAACTAGGATTCAAAGAAGAGACTATATCCGGAGGGATTATCATACCTCCACTAGTCCCGTAGTTCCGGTGTGCATATGAGTGAAGATGAGGTATTATTCAATATCAGGGAATCTAATCTTGATAGTGGCCTCAGAGGGATGCCTGTGGGTACTTGTGAAACATCTTATGTTGACCCACTAGAAGGCGTCCACTATGTCGGATATCCTGTTGAGGACTTGGTAAATCTAGAGGAAGAGGATGTTGTTTATTTATTGTTAAACAAAGAACTTCCAACACCTGAACAGTCTGAGAAATTCAGATCAGAACTCGCATTGAGGGGGGAAACACTGCCAACCGGTGCATTGAGGGTATTGGAATCACTTACTCCAGGCAGTGGCCATCCAATGGATTGGTTAGCTATTGGAATTATGGCATTAGGGACTGCTGAACCAACTGGCGACGCAAAGTCGGATTCCATGAACTTAATTGCAAGAATGCCAGAACTAATGGCCCGTGTATTCCTATTACGAGGAGGTAAGAAGGAACAGCTCAAACCCAGAAAACCAGAACTCGGTTTGGTTGAGAACTTCGTCCACATGATTGGAATTGAAGGCGTTGAAGCAGAAAGGATGAACAGAGTCCTGAGATTCTTTTTCATACTACACCTAGATCATGGGGGGGGTAATCTCTCGACCTTTACAGGAAAAGCTGTTGCTTCTGGAAGGGCTTCAGTTTATGCCGCGATGTCAAGTGCAATGAACGCTCTCTCGGGACCCTTGCATGGTAGGGCTAATCAGGCTGTATTGGAGTTTATCCAACGTATTGGAACATCCGACAGAGACCAGATAGAGTCCTTCGTAAACGCGGAGATTGACTCGAATAGGCCGATATATGGATTTGGGCATGGAGTTCTAAGTGCTGAGGACCCACGTGCTAGGCTACTAATTGGCCTTGGGGAGGAAATTTGTCCCGATGATGAATTATACAAAACCGTCAAAGTCCTCCGTGAAATAACTCCTAATATCCTAAAAGAAAGACTCCCAAAAATAAGAAATCCTTACGCAAATGTGGACCTAGGGAGTGGAATGTTGTTACATTCGGTGGGTTTCAGAAAACCAGATTATTACACTACCTTCTTCGGATGGGCCAGAGTCGCTGGGATTTGTGCCCAGATACTAGATGAGAGAAATGCGAGGAAAGGTAGGGGGACTCCGATTTACAGGCCCAAATATATGCCACGCAACCAACCTCATCGGAGACTGTGATTACTGCTCTCTGAGAGATGAAAGAGCAGCTTCCACAGCTGCCATGGTAATTCTCTCGCCGCTTTCTCTAACCATAGTAGCAACCTCCTCGACCTCATGTTCTTCCGCACCTGCGGCAGCCACCATATTCATCAGATGTAACTTCATATGGCCAGCCTGAATTCCGACTGTGGCGAGAGCCCTCAACGCACCGAGGTTCTGCGCCAGTCCCGCTGCTGCCATTACCTTGGCCAGATCATTAGCATTACGCAGACCCAATAATGCAACATTTGCTTGTGCCCCAGGGTGAATTCTAACGGCACCGCCTACTAACCCTACGGCCATTGGAATCTCAATTGATCCGACTAGATTGCCATTGGAGTCTTTTTCCCAGTGAGTCATTGAAGAATATTCTCTCCCAAATGAGGCATACGAGTGAGCTCCTGATTCTATGGCCCTCCAGTCCTGACCACACGCTATGGCGATAGGCGAAATCGCGTTCATTATTCCCTTATTGTGAGTTGTCGCCCTGAATGGGTCGGCGGCGGCGAAGTGATACGCCTGAATCACGCCATCGATAACATCAGAACCATTTTCTGAATCTAAACCATCATCTGACATCTCCTCTGGAGTGAATATTGCACTTACCTTGGCCAGCCTGTGTACTGCTAGATTACTGATTATGCGGAGTATTACAGTTCCAGAACTCAACTCTTCAATTCTTTGAGCTATTGTCTCTGCCATGGTATTGACAGCATTGGCCCCCATTGCATCCCTGCAATCAACCAGGATATGCACGATGACCATCGGTCCAGATTCTGTCTCTATGATTCTAACCTCCACGTCCCTGCATCCTCCTCCAAATTTTACAAGGATCGGATCAACCTCGTTGCAAGCATCAATCAACTCGTTCTTGTGTGAGAGGATGGCATCTTTGGCTAAGTCTGGATTCTTACATCCAACAACCTGAATCTGACCTATCATTACGGGATCATCATTATCTGAAACGAAACCACCATTGGTATGGCACCTCTTAGCCATATTGGAAGCGGCCGCTACCACACTCGCTTCTTCAACAACGAATGGTACCAGATAATGCTCGCCATCAATGATGAAGTTTGTAGCCACTCCAATCGGTAATGAGTATGTACCGATTACATTCTCTATCATCCTATCTGCAACTTCTTCTGAAAGCTCCCCATTAGATGCCCAGGCCCCTACCATGTCATCCTCTAGTCCTGCAATTTCCGAGAGCAAGTTCCTCCTCTCCGAGACAGATAGTTTGTAGAATCCTTTCAATCGACTGCTGTCCACTGGCATGTTATCATACCTAGTCAGCGAAAACACCCTTCTGTACATTTCGCTTGAATATCTCTCATAGTATCAGTTAGGCTACCGGATTATCTGATCCAGCTACTATATTTCATTCAGAATAAAGCGTTAATTTGCTCATTAACGCTTTGTTAACGTATATTTAAAGCGTTAGTAATACGTTAATATGATTAATTAAAATTCGATATACTGAACTAAACTATTGAAAAATATATATCGAAATATGCGTAAATATACGTTAATAATCACTATCTTATCCGTTAGTAAACGTTAATCTTATGTACTCCTTACTATTCACCACCAATGTGGCAGGCAATGCATCTGAGAATCTTGGATTGCCTTTACTGAGGGGCAACCCCTTTGATCTCAGGCCAATCGAGAGTGATAGAGCTGAGTACTTAGTCGGAAGGGATAGACTAATTGCTTCTTGGAGAGAACATATTATTTCACAATCACCAAGGATGTTACTACTTGTTGGGGAGAGGGGTTCTGGACGTTCATCAGTCGTGAGAACACTAGCTTCACAGACTAGAAGAAGTTTCGTCGGTCAATATTGGCCTACAACCGATCCCGTTAACGCAATAATTCATGAATTAGCAATTCATTTTTGTGGGTTTAGTTCATCGGGTTCAAATCAGAAAATGATAGACGATTTAGTCTCCAATCTAGAGGAGAGTTCCGGATCCCTCCCCGTGATATCTCTTGATTATCCATCAAACATAGAAATCTCCATGGTATTGAATTCAATATCTCCTATTCTTCAAAGACTGAGGGCATTAGTCATCGTAGTACTGACTCCCTCTCAATTATCTTCCATTGATGAAGAGACTATTGAGCTTTATGACAGGCCAGAATATACAACACATCTATCCAAAGAACAAATCCAAGAGCTATCTAACAGACTCGTATCTAGGAAGGCGAGAGAGAAATGGATCATTGACGATATTTTACTATCAAGGATTCATGAATCTACCTCTGGAAACCCAAGAGATGTTATTCGAATTTTGAGGGATCTCATTGATGAGAGAAGGGATGTTGGTGCACATGGGGCACTAGAGAGACTAATGCGTTGGAAAATTACTAATGATTCCAGCTGTCTCTTATACACATCTCCGAGCCCACGAGACTCAGTAGGATCTC
>CAXHFZ010000079.1:0-5970 GCA_964016325.1 uncultured Candidatus Poseidoniales archaeon
CCGCCCGCCGCCCGCCCCTGACCGACACACCCCTCGGCGCCTCCCTTGTCCAGATTGACTTACCCTCCTTCGGCACCCCCCCACCGAGAGATATTGGTGTCCTCGGCATAGGCTAACCTCTCTTAGGCGGGAGGGGGAACCTATTCCTTATCGACTCGGCCTCTCTGTGAATTTTCTTGATTTGTTCCTCGTCCCAAGTCTGACCTCCGAAATGGTCGATCCTGACAGCAATTGAGCACTTTCCTGCTAAGAAACGGGCTATCTTGCCACGAACCCATCTAGGAGATCTGCTAACAAGAGGCATTGAGAACAGGACAGGAGAGTGTTTAGGAGGAGGGGCTCCTCTTCTGTGTGCCGCCATAGCTCCAGATGCTCCTAGAACCTGTAAGCTACCGCTGGGCATTCTTGCTAGTCTCTCCCTTCCACCAGCCAGTACTACCATTCTGGCTGCTCCCAGTGGCCCGATTAGAGAAGAGAGAGAAGGGACGTAAGAGTTTGCAAGCTCCTTGGTGGCTTGCTCATTTAGAAGAAGCCTCTCAGACAGAGAGACCACCCCCCGAGCTTGAGATTTCATTGCAGACCACTCCAATTCTGAGGGAGGGTGTTCTGGAATAGAAACTCCCAAGTCTTTTGCTAGATTCTCAATATCTTTTGACTTGGACACATATAGGGGAATATCGGCCCTTCTCTCATCCAGATTTAAGTCCGGAAGGAATAAGCCCGCCCACTCAACTGATCTCGCCTCTTGGGTTGTCCAAGAAGCCCTTAGTTCAATAGAAGATGATGATAGCATGTCCAGCCTTCGATCTGGATCCGAAGCAGACGCCGCTACTCCCTTCCTTGCAAGTGCTATCGATGCCTCTGAAAGCATCTCTGACTCCTCTTTACTTAGCTCGGGCCATGATTCATCGGAAATCGCGCCTAGGGGATTTAAAACTGCCTCGGGGAACCTATTGGCCAGAACCCTAGCCTCTGGACTCAGCCTTCCTGATTGGAGTACAGACAGTCTTTCCACCAGAGCATTTACGGAACTCGATGCAGTCCAATTTACCTGATCCAAGACGTTTCCTTCGGCATCGACTACTCTTGATAGTCTCCAGTCGTACCATATCTCCATGGTTGTCGCATTGGGCCTTCACGCTTCAACGGTCCGATTGTAAAATCTTCAGAAGAAGTCAAACGTCATATGCCTATCTCGTCGCATGGATATTCGACTATTGGCATTAGTCGCGGTGGGGGGCGCCATAGGCGCTTCACTGAGATATTCGATACAAAGCTCATTCGAACCTGACTCGGGACCATATGCAACTGCCGGGGTAAATCTTCTAGGTTCACTATTGCTGGGATCCATTTTTGGTGCTATCGCGGCTGGTACTGCATTAAGCGAGGGAGCTATGGCTGTTTTTGCTACAGGGGTCCTTGGTTCTTTCACAACAATGTCGGCCTTCGCCATGGACTATCTCGAGTTTTCAGAAGAGTCTAATTCCACTGCCTTAGCATACGCATTGGTTACCATTGTCGGAAGTATTGGCCTTGCATGGACTGGTTATCGAACCACTCTAGAACTAATGTCTTGAGTGTTTTTTTCACTCCTTTTGTAGAATAGTTGAATAGTCAGTTGGTACAGCACTGCTATGTCTGTACGATACTGTCAGGAGAGGAAGAGATGTTTTGCCCAGAATGTGGAACACTTGGATTCATGGAGCCCAATGGAAATATCAGGTGTACTAACTACACATGCGGGTACGAAGGACCTCTAACGGGAAAGGATGGCAAGGGTGCTGAATTTACAGATCCTATGACTGGCGAGACTATAGATCTAAGCAAAGCCAGATCTTCTGGAGAGACGAAGAATCTCAAACATCTAACCGAGGTTGTCGAAGACGAGGGCGGAAAGGGAGTTCTGAGAGTTGGGGACATTAGATGTCCGAGGTGTGACAAAAATGAGATTTTCGTCATCCTTATGCAAACCAGAAGCTCGGATGAGCCTGAAACTAAGGTGTGTACTTGTAAAAACTGTGGTAAGAAGTTCAGGGAGTATCAGTAGCCGGCCCAATGGGCCTTCCGAAGGATGAAAGACCCCCAACTGTGTGACTGTGCGTGATAAGATGCTTAGAGTGACTGCGAACACCCAATTGATGAGGGAAATTATCGACCTGCTTTCTGTTTTGGCAGAGGAGGCGAAACTGGTCTGGGGAGAAAAGGGACTGCATACCATCGTAGTGGATGGCTCACATGTGGCCCTTCTATCGGCAACCATCGGGGATGAGTGCTTCGAGACATATGAGGTGGAGCCCGTGGAGATAGGAATAGAGCTGAGTAAGATGAGGGATTTGCTGAGTCTGGCTGGACCAGGGGATTTGGTTGAGATTGATTATGATGACGCAGTTGGAGCAATTAATGTCAGAGTTGGAGAGGTACATAGGATTCTTAGAGGCCTGGATGTTGGTACTATGACTCAACCTAAAATGCCGGAATTGAATTTCAGTAATAGTGCTACAATAGGCTCCGATAAGATATCCAGAGCACTCCGAGCAGCGAAGATGGTGAATGAGCTGGTTAACCTGAGTCTTGATAGCACAAAGATGACTATTTCCGCAGATCAGGAAGCTGGAGAGAGCGTAACTGTGTCTTTCGAATCTGGCGAATTGAGTGAATTGAGCTCTCCCACTCCTACCAGTTCGACTTATTCTCTGCAATTCCTAGATCCACTTACAAGGAAGCTTGCAGGCGGACTTACAGAACAAGTAGTAGTCGAATTCCAGGAGAAATATCCACTTAGGATGTCATGGAACAGTAACGAGGGTGGGGCGAGTTGGACTTATTTCCTAGCTCCAAGAGTAACCAATGATCCTTGATTTGTTAGCGCTGTTTTGAATACGAGTACTCCAGTCGCATGTCGTGCGCGGTTCGGTTTGTGTCATTATCCCGTCCGTAGGTAATTCCACAGAGCTAGGTGTAGCTATTGATGGCCTCCTAGCCCAGACGTACAGTGATATATCGATTGTAATTGTTGGCCCAGAGAGCGATCCTGGAAAAGATGTGGCGGATTTGAAAGGAGTTCGCTTCATCGATGACAGGGGCTCCAAAACTAGAGCCGATGCATGTAATATCGCTTTGGAACAGACAGAGTCGGAATTTGTTTTCTTCACAGATGATGATGTAATTGTTCCCAGAAATTGGGTTGCCAATCTAGTTAGGTGGTTCGAAAGAGAGGAAGTTTCAGGTGTAGGGGGGCCGAATTTTGCTCCACCAGAAGAGTCGACGTTATGGCAACGGGTTATCGATGTCACATTCTGCAGTACTATCTTCACTACGGGAACAAATTACGGTAAAGTAGGAGGCTCGGATCTAGATGAAGTGAATCAGTTGCCTGGGGTTAACTCTGCATATCGTAGATCCGTCCTGAATGAGGTTGGTGGATTCGACGAAGGGGCAATAGGCGCTGAAGACGTACTACTTGATTACCGAATAAGGGAAGCGGGACACAAGATATGGACCGATAGGACTGCTGTAATATGGCATCGAAGACGTAATCTCTCAAGGGTTAGAAAGCAAATCGGAAACTATGGGCTAGTCAGGACCCTTGCGAGTAAGAAACATCCCGAGCTTCATGAGTTTACTCATACTCTGGTAGCCTTATTCCCCCCACTTGTCTTGGGGGCTTTTGCTTTCTTTTTTTGGGGACTAGCAAATGGAGGAATAGCATGGCCAGATTTCTGGGACGTAAGGCTTTCAACAGTACCTATGGGGCTGCCTAGGGCAGGGGCACACTTACTACCATCCTTAGCTGGCATATACAACCTAATTGCCTGGTATGGATCTTTCAAGGGAGCCTCACCAAATAGAGATTTTTTGACTGTATTCTTATCTCCTATAGTTGCCTTTAGTCTACATTGGAATTATGGAATAGGCGTCATAAGAGGCAATTTGAGAATTCTTAATGGTAGATCCGGACTTCAGATAGACGACCGTTCGCGAAGCTAGCTTGGATTCTCCACCAAGTGGTCAATAAAATCCATGACCTCCTGAATTCTTTCGTCTGGAATTTCCTTGTAAGACTGGCCGAATCTCCCCTTTACACATATGGCCACATGAGCATAAGGATTCCTTCCTTTAGGGTGATAGCTAGAGGGTAGCAACTTTCCGATTAACTTATCACCAGCATCTTGAATATGTGTCCATATTATTCTGGAGTTTTCTCGGTTCAAGTTTTTCACCTTCTTGGGAACATTTTTGATCCTTTCACCCACCATGTTGGCTGTTTAGGCCTCCATAATAAGCCAGACAATATCCCTAGGATTACTCCTCCTAAAATCAAACCTGGCCATCCAGTCTCAATATATCCGGGACTTGCATTGAAATATGCCCAGAGAAATGAAGGAATAATTCCTAGTATGATAATAATTGATATTTCCTCCAATAAGATTCTTGATGTTGGGGGACTTTTAGGGAGTCGTGGCGAAATTGGATTCTTATCCCTGCTCCCCCTTCTGACTATTCTTGCGAGCTTTCCGACCGATGATGTCAGAGGCAGATACCTAGGTGTGGCTTTATCCCGGGCCCATTCCCTGCATACCTCCAAGCTAGAGCCGTCAGGTAGGAATGCTCTACCATCACAAACTTTCCCCCAATATGATGATGAGATGCGGTCCTCTAAGACCTCAATCCCTTTTCCTTCTCGAATTAATCCCCTGTCATAGGCAAGTTGCCACTCTGATTCAGATGATATTGATAGTTCTGATGCCTCGCACAGAGCTAAGGCGTCCGAAAGTGGAATGGCTTCCTTGGAAATATCATAAGAGTGCTGAATAGAAACCTCGTGTCTTGGCCCGGGTGCGCCGAAGATAATCGCGCGATTATTAGAACCTAAGTAAGTTGAACCCGGATCGACCCTGGTCCATTCGATATCGTCCAATGCCTCACCTGTCAGTCTAGTTCCCCTGTCTGAATAGACCACTGTGATGCATATACATTTTCATTAGCGATTAGTCCCTCATGCTTTCCTCTCTCAACAATTGCACCATCTACCATTGCGATTATCTCATCAGCATTCCTGATTGTGGCGAGACGATGAGCAACTGCAATTGTTATCCTCTTCTTTGAACCACTTGAGCCGTCAAACAATGACTGTTGGATTCTCTTCTCGGTTTCAGCATCAAGAGCCGCACTGGCCTCATCTAGAATCAATAAATCTGGGTTCTTCAGCAGTGCTCTAGCTAAACTAATCCTTGCCCTCTGTCCTCCAGACAGCATTACCCCTCTGTCTCCTACCATTGTATCTAGGCCGTTTGATAGTTGGGAGATGAATTCCGAAGCACCAGCCAATTCCAAGGCATTTAGAATCTCACTCTCATCCGCATCTCTTGCATAGCAGACATTGTCTCTGATTGTCCCATAAAACAGGAATGGGTCCTGTGACACAAAACCAATTCTTGCCCTAACTGATTCAATGGAGAATTCATTTATGTCCCTGCCATTAATCAGCACTTTTCCTGTTTGTGGCTCGTAAAATCTTTCGATTAATTTTAGAATCGTACTTTTTCCAGCTCCCGTGTGCCCCATCACTCCGAGAAATTGTCCTGACGAAGCATCAAGATTTATTCCACTAAGGACGTTTGAACTTGAGGATGGGTATGCAAATGAGACGTCTTCAAATGACACACTATCAATCGGATCCTGTAAGGGGATGGAATCCTCTCTGTCGAAGATGGAAGGCTCCAGATCGATAACTGCGAAAACCCTTCTAGATGCTGCTTCACCCTTCTGAAGCTGATTCAAGAGCATCCCTAAAATCCACAATGGCATCGTCATTCTTGTGGATATAAGGAGAAAGGTGACAAATTGCCCAACGCTTATCTGTCCCGAATTCATGAGCCAGCCTCCTGCAGAGACTAGAAGTCCAAATGAGATCCCTGCGACGATATGGAACCCAGGAATGAATCTATTTCTGATGAATGCGGCCTGTAC
>CAXHFZ010000080.1:0-5951 GCA_964016325.1 uncultured Candidatus Poseidoniales archaeon
TCGGCAGAGAGCTCCTCGGCAGGGATGTATTGGATGCTTCAAGCGATAAGCTTGGGACGATGGCGGATTTCAGCTTAGATACGGATACCGGCTCAATTGTTGCTCTTCTGGTTGTAATAGACCAGGGAATAGACCCCAAGTTCCTTCCTTGGCCGACTGCAGATGGACTGTTGTCCGTCCCGGTTTCAGAGGTAGCAAACATAGGTTCTGCGATACAGCTATCCCGTTGAACTCCTGATGCGTGAGGGTTCATGGCCCCACAACGGTATTAATACGAAGTTAAGGCTCGATAGCCATTCCTATAGATGGAGGTATAGGCCTGGCAGACTTTAAACAATCAATCAGAAGGCTGACCACGCCTAAATTTAGGAGAGGCGCATCAATTGCCGCCTTCTGGATTCTGATAGGTATCCTCGCCGCAGAAATCCTCCAGACATACTTGGTTGACGGAGAGACCCAGCAATCTGCTTATGGTGATGATTGGAATGATCTAGGATCATTTAGATCTGATATAAATGATATGGGTATTGAGACAAATGCATTGGTATCTAGTCCACTATTGCTTAGTGAAATAGATTACCCCGAAGAGGCCGTCTTCGTTGTCTCGGGAGTCGAAAGAGACACCATCTCTTTACCAAGATTTACTGGTGACGAGAGTGTAATCGAACTTACCGAAAGCGATGGCTACACAAATTCAGAGATTTTGGCAATCGAAAATTTTGTCCAGAGAGGGGGAACTGTCATCCTCATGGATGATTTTGGCTACTCCGCTCAATTGGCCAGTCAGTTTGGACTCGATTACTCTGGACACAGACTGTATGATGGTCAAGCTTATGCTCATGAGCTAGATTACAACTACGTGTGGATTAACACAACCTCTGCCTACAACTTCACAACCAACTCTGGCTCACTTTCTTCTGTCAATCCGTGCCTGAAGGACTCTGACGGCGATGGAATAATCGATTTACTAGACATCGAGCCTTTTAATCCAGACATCACCACCTCTGGGATATCACTCGGTGATGCCGGACTCTGCTCCCACAGATTCGATCCGATTACTTCAACCTGGGACTTCTCGGAGGGCTATGAAATTCTGACCAACGGACCATCCGCCTTCGAGAAAGATAGTTCCTACAATCCTGTTGAAAATAGATATGCAATTGGACGCTCGACATTAGACTCTTATCTAGATACTAATGATGATGGTAATCTGACTGTAGGATTCGAGGCCGCGGGAATTCAGGATGACGAACAAGGCCCCTTTGCAGTCTATGTTAGGTACTGTTTCGATCGTCTATGCATAGATTCCGATTCAGGGAGGGTTCACTTTGTTTCTGATGGTTCTCTGTTGATTAATTCACTTTACGATCCTGATTTCGACTCAGATTATTCTGGACTAGTACCAAATAATGATAATAGAAAATGGGCGCTTGATATTATTGCAGAGGCCCTCTTAATTGGCAATTCTAGCACCTTAGCGACAGAGAACGCAATAGTCATTTTCGACGAGAGCAGGCATCAGCAGTCTAACATTGGAGGAGATACTTACAACCTACTCTACTATCTTCTAATTTACTTCACAAATGACTGGATGGCAATGCTGATACTATTCCTAGGTCTTTTCATATCTCTTGAAGCTGTCCTAATCAGGAAAGAAGATCCTGATGAGTGGAGGCATGTCTTTAGGATTATTTACTATGGGTTCGGAGATGCAAGGAGGTATGAGTACTATCAAAGGCCACAAAAGATTAGGCAAGTCCTTCTCACTAGGATAAGAAACGTAAATGCCATGTCAAGGGAAGAGTTTGATGCTCTTCCAGCAGCCGAACTTCAGAGGATGGTAGATGATAAGGTTCTGACAGATTTCATATTCAACGATCGGAGGTACAAAACCGACGAGCTGGTTGGCATTGTGAAGAGAATTAAGGAATGGGGAACTACTGATACAGAAGGAGTTGCATAGTATGTGGACCAGAAAAGCCGCTATAATGTTGACCAGTGGAATCAGTCTGATTCTGATTGGAATGATGATTTCTAATTTCCAACTGATGATAATTGGGCTATCCTTCATCTCTATGTTAGCAATCAATGGCTGGGTAGCAGGGCATTCCGATTTAACAATAATCAGAGAGACCTCCGCGACGAACGTCTACAAAGGTGACGACATCGTTGTATCTCTTACAATAACCAACAACTCATACCGCAGAACTCAACAATTGGAGCTTTTCGATAATGTTCCCCATGAGATGAAGATGCGTAAAGGAATCAACCAAATGAGGATGAACCTAGGGCCTAGACAGTCGACTACAATGAAGTATGTAGTCCGTTGTCCACTCAGAGGACATTATACCGTGGGTCCGGTATCAGTAAGGTATCGTAACGCATTCAATCTCTTCGTGAGCGAAACCAAAGTCGATGATAGGTCTGATATCACAGTCTTCCCTCAAATTAGAGATATAGAGGAAGCACTCCTAAGATCTGATGTTCCAAAGATGTATTCAGGAGCGACAACCCTGAAAACTCCGGGTCCAGGAATGGAATTCTACGCACTCAGGGAGTATCTTCCAGGAGACTCATTTAGATCCATTAATTGGAAGGCTCTAGCGAGAACTGGGGAGATGATGGTCAATGAGAAGACAAGGGATGCAGTTACCGATGTATTTATCATTGTTGACACCAGGGATGTTTCCAGAATAGGTACTGTGCTCAAGAATCCCCTTGAGATGGGCACGGTAGCCGCCGCCTCAGTCTCCAATTATTTCCTCAAGAGAAGAGACTCCGTCTCTCTTGTCACGTATGGCTCAAGGATGGATTACCTACCTCCAGAAACAGGAGATAAGCAGTACTTCAAGATTCTTAGTGGACTCGCATCCGTCCAGCCAAAAGGCTCTATGCCTCTGCAAGCAGTGACTAATGCCCTATCTCCCAGAATTAGCAGGGGCTCCCCAGTTTTCATTATCAGTAGCCTTGAAGGAGACGGCACTACACTACCGGCAATAAGGAGCCTATCTGGGAAAGGACACGAGGTCATCGTACTATCTCCGAGTAGTATAGACTTGGAGAGGTTAGTAAGTAGAATTCCTCGGATGTCTTATGAAGTTCTGAAACTCGAGAGACAGAACAGGCTCACGGCGATTGCCGGTTATGGTGCTAAGGTCATAGATTGGACTCCGGATGTCGAGCTCTCTCAGGCATTGTTACAGATTAATTTGAGTTAGGATGGATAGACATGGTAGATAAAAAAGCTCCAGAGAACTCTTCTCTAGAGATTTCAAGTCTGAGAAGAAGATGGAAAATAATTTTCCTTCAACTCATCTCAACCATCGCTCTACTTGCGCTAATGGATAGAATGATCAAATTATACGGCTCCTGTTCTGATACATTCGTTGAATCATATGACGGTTCTAACTATTGGTGTCCATCATATGAGCATACTAGAGGGCTAATTTGGTTCCAAGAGCAAACAGGCTCCCTCATTCTTCCGGACGCAATCCACGGGTTAGATCAAACTGGAAACATGTCTCTGGTAGCCCCATTAATAATCTGTGCGATTTTAACGGCCATCTGGATTTACACTCTCACCGCGAAGGAAAATATTAGCAAGAATATCAGGAGAATAGTAGTCGGGGGAATGCTAGCATGGGGGCTACTTCCGTTTGTTGTATCTTGGCTGGTCGCGATATCCAACTTTGGAATCCACCTACCATGGGGGCCAACAGATGAACTGAATCATCTGGATAATCTCTGGGAACCACTTCTCTTCATAATAGAGCTAGTTTTCTTGGGCATAGTATTCGCTCCAGTACTATCTGGATTGATGGGGATTTGGGGACTATCCAGGAAACTTCTGACATGGACCGTTGGATATTATCTGACAGTTATTGGAATACATGCTATCTTGACATTTGAAGGCATCACCGAGTCAGTAGATCTTGGTCTTTCACCACTTCCAGCTCAGATAGGAGAGGCTACCTTGCTAGGCGGATTGGTATCTCCGCTTTCTTTGAGCTTGATGCAAGTGGCCATACTTCTACTGATTTACTTAGAATCTGGCTCTGCGGTCATATCCAATATGGAGTATGCCTCAATGCTTCCAGGAGACGCAAAAAGAGACCCAGAATACGTTCGGCAGTTCAATAATGTCCTAAATGGTCACATAGCTCATTTGATCGGTGTGATGGCCCTTGTAGCTCTAACTACGGCAATTGCACTTGAATTCGATGATTTCCTAATCTCTACAGTGAGCGCTCTTTCTGGTGGACAATGGGCCGGACAGGTAAAGGAGTCATTAGAGCTACAACTGACATATGGGAAGGTAATCTCTGCAGGCCTGTTCCTGATAGTCGTAGCAGGAATGAGATTTATTTTGCCTTGGCAGAGAGTTACGGGAATGGTTGAAACAGCCTTTCTCAGATTCAGATCAACTAATAACTAGCTATCTGACTCCGGTTAGGGAGCTAATTATTCTGAAAATAAAGTCAGAAACAAGAGGTATCATAAAAATTAGAAGAATAACCGTGAGAACTTCACTCTCCACTCCAAAGGAAGAATCAACAGCTAGATTAATATCCTCAAAGAAGAATAAAGCTGAACAAAATACAGCCATTATAACAGCTCTCTCAGGCCATGAAGAATATCTTCTTCCTTCTGTGAACTTTCGTCCCATTAGCGTCCCGCGCTCTTGCATTGCCACGTTGAAAACAATTACCAATATCAAAAATGCCCTTGATTTACAAATCTGATACACATTGGGTTCAAGTCAGACCCCTCCCGGGAAGGGTCATGAAGGAAGCCATATCGGTTACCAAGTGTAGCAGATGTAAGCTACCTTCCATTGTTCACCAGCCCTATAGTGGACAGCACCTCTGTGGTAGGCACCTATCAGATTCTGTACGAAGGAGAACCTCCCGTGAGTTGAGGAGGCAACTAAGCCTCCCGAAGGATGCTAGAAAGGAAAACGGCAGCCCCTTCGTGGTTTTAGTGGCCGTTTCAGGAGGTAAAGACTCTGCAGTCCTACTAACTATGATCAAGGACATCATTGGAAGTAGGAGAGACATTAGGATTGTAGCTGGCTGTGTGGATGAGGGAATCGATGGATACAGGTCCCCCTCCTTGGAGTGTGCAAGGGACCTTTCTGAAGAATTAGGTGTTGATTTCGTAACATTGAGCTATGAGGAAATGGGATATGACAGAATGGATAAAGTAGTATCCAAGATTCCTGGAATGGGAGAACTCCACGACGAGGCTAGTGGAATGATGCCCTGCTCCTTCTGCGGTGTTTTCAGGAGACAGAGTCTAAACTCTCTCGCAGACAAGGTCGGGGCAGATGTTATGGCTTTAGGCCATAATCTGGACGATATGGCCCAATCAATATTGATGAATCTCCAAAAAGGAGAGATAGAGAGGTCAGTCAGATTGGCTCCCCATACATCCGCTCCGATCGAAGGTATGGTTCCAAGGATAGTTCCACTCAGATGGATACCCGAACAGGAAATCCATGCCTTCGCTATTTTCAACTCTTTACCGATTCACCACGGGGACTGCCCTCATGCACCAGGCGCTCAGAGACAGCAGAGCAGAGCAATAGTAGCCCAGCTAGAGTCACATACCCCCGGAGCAAGACATGGTCTCCTGCACTCTCTTGATCAGATTAGGGAGATTCACAGGGAGGTACATCCAAACCCTAATTCCAAAATTGGCAGTTGCTCTATTTGTGGAGAGCCAACATCCAGACCTGTATGTCAGTCGTGCACTATGAAAAAATGGCTTTCAGAAGTACCTTGAGTGATCATATGTTTGTTAATATTGCAGGATACAGATTCGTAGACCTCCCTGACAGAGATTCACTGAGGGAGCTTTTCAGACAGAAGTGCAACAGCCTTGGACTCAAGGGAACGATTCTTCTACTGTCTCTTATACACATCTGACGCTGCCGACGAATGACGTCGTGG
>CAXHFZ010000081.1:0-5767 GCA_964016325.1 uncultured Candidatus Poseidoniales archaeon
CGACGTCATTCGTCGGCAGCGTCAGATGTGTATAAGAGACAGAAATTATTGAGAGGTTCAATCCTAATGATCGTTTGATGTGCTGGTTTGATTTCTTCAACCATGACAGTGAAAGGGTGATAAGGAATATGACTGCGTTCATGACTAAGGTAGTCCCCCGGATTAACGGAGGCGAATAGATGGAGGGTAGAGAAAACGTTCCTTCATCGGTATCTCCTGGAAGACCAGGGTCATCCCTTTATCCTTCTAATCCATTGGGAGATAGGCATGACGGAATAGCTACGGGAAGAGATGTCGAGTGGGAGCCTTTGGTAGATTTTCGAAGAATGGATATCTCTGAGAACACCATACATGGCGCTATAGCTTGGGCTCATGGAAATGAAATCATACACTCCTTCGGCGGGAATGTTCTGGTTTACGGTAGGTCTATGATGAAGCCTTTTACGATGAAAATATTCAGTGAAGCACTATCCAAGGCAGGTCTAAGTTCGGAACAGATGGCAATTTCATGCTCATCTCATAATGGCGATACAGAGCATGTTGCGACGGCCCAATCCCTGCTGAGCGAATCGGAATGGGGACTGATGCAATGCCCGCTGGATGTTCCATTAATACAGTTCGGAAGACAGGTTAGGAGGCCCCGCAGGTGGTTCCATACTTGCTCCGGTGAACACGCCGCGATGCTCAAAGGAATGAGGCTGATGGGAATTAGTAGAGCAGGTTACACCCTCCCAAGCTCAGGTTGGTTTCCTTTGTATCTGGACGTACTTAGAAGAATGATGGGAAAGCCTGATTGGGAGCCAATGAGGGTTGCTAAAGATGGGTGCGGACTCCCCACAGTTTCCAATACTGTGGATGAGTTGGCAGTGATGATGGCTGGACTTGCGTCAGAAAAGGATGATGACTGGATATGGGATGCAATGACAAAACATCCAGACCTGGTTGGAGGCTTCAATAGACTGGATTCGACCTGCCTCAAGGCAGGAGAGGGGAAAATCCTAGCTAAGGAAGGCGCAGATGGGCTACTAGGCCTTTCCGTAGATCATCCAGACTGGCCGAACGGACTAGGGATAGTGATCAAAATAGCTCATGGATGGAACAGTCAGGCTACTTGGTACGTTGCCAGAGCTGTCCTGGGAGTTTTGGGAGTTGAATTGAGGAACCCCTATCCTCTACATCGTCAGAAGGCGTTTATCGTTCCTGGAATAGTTCCTAAAACCATGCGTGAGGCCCTCGAGGAGGTTGTTACCTGGGACGAATGGGATCCCGACAGAGATAGATTCTCCATGGACTGGAGGGATTACTCCGAGGGTGTTACTCGAGAAAATCCCTTTGCTAATGAGGGATCCTGATGAAATTACAGAACTACATCAAAGGTAAATTCGAGGAGCCGGAATCAGCAGAATGGATGGATAATCTTTCGCCTTCCACTGGTGACGTTATCGGAAGTGTCCCTCTATCGGGAGAAAGTGATGTGAAATTGGCTGTAGGCGCTGCGAGGGAAGCACTTCCCGAATGGAGTGGGATGAATCCTTCAGATAGAGCCGATTGGCTTGACAGGATTGCTGACTGCCTGGAGGAAAAATTTGAGGAGATTGCTTACCTAGAGAGCTTGGATACTGGCAAGCCTATATCCCTAGCTCGCTCAGTTGATGCGACCAGGTCGGTCTCAAATTTCAGGTTCTTCTCAAAAATGATTAGAGATATGGAAGATGAAACCTACGAGATGGAAGATGCTACCAATACAGTGACTCTCAGGGCCGTTGGAGTTGGTGCACTTATCACTCCATGGAACCTTCCCCTTTACCTGCTGTCTTGGAAGGTTGCTCCGGCCATTGGAATGGGAAATACCGTAGTTTGTAAACCGAGTGAGTTGACCCCACTTACTGCAGATCTTCTGATGAGGGTCATTGATGAGGTCGGACTGCCTTCAGGAGTGGTGAACCTCGTTCATGGGGGCGGAAATTCAGGATCAATACTCACTGGAAGTCCCGGTGTAGATCTTGTCTCATTCACTGGAGGGACATCGACTGGCGCGAAAGTTGCGAAGTCTGCATCCCCTCAATTCAAGAAATTAAGTTTGGAGCTGGGTGGTAAGAATGCGAGCATAGTATTCTCAGATTGTGATCTGGAAGAAACCGTGAAAGGAGTGACACGGGCGGCATTTCTCAACCAGGGCCAAGTCTGTTTGTGTGGCTCTAGGATACTAGTTGAGGACTCAATTTATGATAGGTTCATGGAGTTGTTCGTAGAGTCCGTTGAGTCTATGGCCATCGGTGACCCGATGGACAATGATACAGAACTAGGGGCGCTGATTTCCAAGCAACACCTGCAAAAAGTCGAGGGTTACGTTTCACTGGCTCTGGAGGAGGGTGGGCAGGTGGTAACCGGAGGGAAGCCATGCTTGCCGAAAGAGTTGGAAGGTGGCAATTGGATGTCCCCGACGGTAATAACAGGTCTTGGAACTGAATCTAGATGCTCGACTGAGGAGGTCTTTGGCCCCTTTGTAACTGTACATAGATTCAATTCAGAGCACGAGGCCATAGAAATTGCAAATAATACGAGATACGGTTTGGCTGGTAGCATCTGGACATCGGACTTGGAAAAGGGGAAGAGAGTAGCCGAGAATATCCATTCTGGCATGGTTTGGGTCAATACATGGCTACACAGGGATCTTCGTGTACCTTTCGGGGGGGTGAAGGATAGTGGAGTTGGTAGAGAAGGAGGGAAGTGGAGTCTGGGATTCTTCTCAGAGCCTCTTAACGTATGCGTAAGGCATGATTGATGCGCAACACTGTAAGACAGGCATGCGGTCGGGGCATCGATTAGAATGGCGCATATCGGAATCATCGGAGTTGGTTCGTACGTCCCACCACATGAAATGAGTAATGACGATTGGGCAGAAATAGTAGACACTAGTGACGAATGGATAACTACCAAGACCGGGATGAAAAAAAGGAGAATTGCCGACTCAGATGTGTGTACATCTGACTTGGCCGTGGAGGCCTGTAAGGTTGCATTGGAAAATTCCGGACTGAAGGTATCTGATATCGATTTGATTATCCTAGTAACATCCTCGCCCGATGTCCCTATGTCCTCAACAGCTGGGATAGTTCAAGATAAGCTAGGATGCACCGATTGCGTTGCTTTTGACATCAACGCAGTTTGTGCTGGTTGGGTGCATGCACTTGACATAGGATCAAGATTCGCTGGAACGGAAGGATATGAAAATGTCCTAGTTGTTGGATCTGAGGTCTACTCTAGGATACTGAATTGGGGAGATCGTTCGACTTGTGTATTATTCGGAGACGGCGCGGGGGCTGTGGTGCTTTCCAGAGTCCCAGAGGGCAAGGGAATTATCGGATCTTGGATGATGAGCGACGGTTCTGGATCTAGCGTTATTGAGATTCCTGCGGGAGGGACCAGGATTCCTATTCCAAGTGAAGGATTCAAAGACGGAATGCAATATTTCCACATGGATGGAAGAGCCGTTTGGGATTTTGCAATCGAAGCCTTTCCTCAAGCGGTATTATCAGTACTAGAAAGATGTGGCAGAACCATAGATGAAGTCGATCTCGTCATTCCGCATCAAGCTAATATAAACATCATCGAGAGGGGAATGGAGAAATTAGGATTGCCGATGGGGAAGACTTTCATCAATCTCCACAAGTATGGAAATACAGCTGGTGCCAGTGTTCCAATTGCCATGCATGAGGCCTTTGAAGAAAATAGGATAACAGAAGGGGACTTGGTTGTCACAGTTGCGTTTGGTGGCGGCTTGGCATGGGGAGCCAATCTGATTCAATTCTAGTTCAGAGGCCCCCAAGAACCGGTGTTCTGATTGAAGGATAGAATTGTTCCATCTGGATTCTGACAGTACACATTTCCTGATTCGTCAACCCAAACAAGTTGTCCATGTTCATTCATCTTAGCATCACTGGGAGGACTAATTGGATCGGTACTAATCGCTTCTGAAGTGAGAGGTGTTGATTCGGGTACTGATACATTTGAGTAAATTTTAGGCTCATTATTTTCCGTTCCAGAATCTGCCGAAAGGGCAAATAATGATTCATCACTTTGTCCCCTTCCCCTAATAATCAATAATCCCCCGAGTGCTCCGATCACTACTATCGAAACTACCGCAACGAGCATTAGCGTGACTGTTGATTCCTCGGCTTCTTGTCTGTCAGGATCATTGGGGAATGCGTCTCCATTATCTCCCACTCCGTCAAGATCGGAGTCCTCCCACTCAAATGGATCTAGGGGGAAGTCGTCAACGCCGTCCATGAATCCATCATCGTCTGAATCTGGGTCCGTGGCACTGGTATTCCTCTCATCTTCCTCTACGTCTGACGAACCGTCATTATCGTCATCTGTATCTGAGTTATCCCCAATTCCATCCATGTCGTTA
Source organism: uncultured Candidatus Poseidoniales archaeon (assembly GCA_964016325.1). Taxonomy (GTDB): domain Archaea; phylum Thermoplasmatota; class Poseidoniia; order Poseidoniales; family Thalassarchaeaceae; genus MGIIb-O5. The sequence goes on from CAXHFZ010000081.1 coordinate 4,412, forward strand.
TCATTCCATTCGGTCGAATCGAGAGGGAGAGCATCTTGCAAATCCGGGAATCCGTCATTATCGTCATCCTCATCCTCTTCTATGTCCTTACAGCCGTCTGAGTCGTTATCCACGTCTGCTGTGCTGGACCACCCTAATAGGCCCAATGGGCATCTATCGATTATGTCGTCGATACCGTCCCCATCATCATCTTGGTCAACTTCGTCATGGAGCCTGTCTCCATCTGAGTCAGTTAGGCATTCATCCTCTGATGTAGAAGATTCTTGGAGAGTTATCGTATTTTCTGGGCAGGATTCAGCGACAATGCTCCTTGCTGATGATACGAACTGATCGAATGGTGCGGGGGTCTGTTGTGACTGGCCAGCTTCAGAGACGAAGAATCCCGGATCAGCCTCCAGGCAGGTGGACTGGCCGGGAGACGGCTGATATGTCCCTGGGGCACACTCTTCTTGTGTAGAGGATGCCTCAGAGGAGGTGAAGAATCCCGGATCAGCCTCCAGGCAGGTGGACTGGCCGGGAGACGGCTGATATGTCCCTGGGGCACATTTATCCTGAACGGCGGAACCCTCAGTGGCGACATAGTATCCCTCTTCTGATTCCAAACAAGATGACTGGCTCATTGCAGAGAAATTGGGATTATATGTTCCCGATGGGCAAGGCGTCTGAGTAGTGGCCATGACGAGATCTACGAAGTATCCGGGATCAGCATCGATACAATTTTGCTGGCCTGAGTAAGGCTGATACCCTCCGGGCTGACATTCTTCTTGGCTTTGTTCTCCTTGCGACTGGACAAAGTTCCCAGGATCGGCCTGCAAGCATGACACTTGCCCACTGTAAGGCTGATATTCACCCGCCGGACAGGGAATTTGGGATAATGCACCGAGTATTGCCGAGAAGTTCCCAGGATCGGCATCCAGACACATGGCAACGCTATTTGCACCAGATACTGGGTTATACTTCCCAAGGGGGCACGGTATCTGTGTGGTTGATGCATTACTTTCTGTGTAGTATCCGGGACTGGTCACTAGGCATTCAGTTAGTCCTGCCTGATTCGCCCAAAATCCTGGAAGGCAGTGAGAATAGTTTGTAGCTCCCTCTGAGTCTACGTAATGACCTGGTGGCGCGGGGTCACAGTGGGTCTGACCGAACATAGATTGGTAGTATCCAGGGGTACAAGGAGTCTGGTAGGAAGATCCATTATCAGGCACAGCATGCCCCGGATCGGCATCTAAACAGAAGTTTGAGCTATTGGCAGACTCCGATGGATTATACGTTCCGGGAGGGCAGGGAGTTTGTGCGGTTGAGCCGGATCTGTCTCTTATACACATCTCCGAGCCCACGAGACTCAGTAGGATC
>CAXHFZ010000082.1:0-5688 GCA_964016325.1 uncultured Candidatus Poseidoniales archaeon
ATGCAGAAGACCACATCCGAGACCCCTGATGAGATATCTGGGAGGAGTCCCTTGTCCGATAGGAGCTCCATGATGACCATGTCACCGAAGCCGAAGCCAGTGGCAGGGAGGTCCTTTCCACCTAGGGTCCCGATCAGCTTGTCGTACCTTCCCCCTCCGCATATGGCCCTGAGGTTACCAGACCTGTCATGAGCCTCGAACACAGGGCCGGTGTAGTATGCCAAGCCCCTGACGATTGATGCGTCGAACTGAACCCAATCGGATATCCCGTATGAGTCGATAAGCGAGAAGAGTGCCTCTAGCTCGGTGGATGCGGTACTTCCTGCGTCAAGGGAATCGCCAAGATCGGAGAGGTTGGAGATGCCAAGGACTGACTGGATGGTGGAAATGGAGTCATCTTCCAATCCGAGACCCGAGAGCTGAGCGGTGATGGCTTCGGCTGGCAGCTTGTCCATCTTGTCCACGATGACGCAAGTCTTGGCGAAGGACTCCCCCACTACTCCCAACGATCCCAGGACCTCCTCGAGGACCTTCCGACTGCTGATCTTTATCACCACGTCTTCGGAGGTCAGGCCCACGCTTCTGAACAGGCTTACCATTACCGAAAGGAGCTCTGCATCAGCCTCGATGCCATCCATCCCCCATATGTCGACGTTCCACTGGTAGTGCTCCCTTCCCCTGCCCCTCTGGGTCCTCTCATACCTCCAGCACTGGGGAATTGAGTACCACTTTATCGGCAGGGGCAGTGCTCCTGATCTGGCCATTACCATCCTTGCGAGAGAGGGAGTCATCTCTGGTCTAAGCGATACTCTCCTTCCTCCCTTGTCCTCGAAGTTGTACAGCTGCTGGGTTATCTCCTCGCCCTGCTTCCTGGTGTAGAGGTCCTCGTGCTCTATGATAGGAGCGTCATACTCCTCGAAGCCGTGGGATAGGGATGCCTCATGGAACCTGTTGAACAGCCAGTTCCTCAGTCGCATGTCCTCGGGGTAGAAGTCCCGGGTTCCGCGTACGCCCTGTGCCATGACATCGCCACGAACTTGACCACTTCAAGCCCTATGGCTCCAGGAAGGCGCATCATTCCTTTACTGGGGGGTTCAGCCTTCTCCAAAGCCAGTAGGCCATGGCGATGATTGCGACCGCCCATCCTGGGGTGATAATGAGGATAGCCACAGTGGCTGCGACTTGCTCCAGCATGGTTCTGGCTATCTGAGCTCTGCTTCAAGGGTTACGAGTGTATGTGCCAACGAGCTCAGCTTCGATGGTCGCGAGTGTATGTGACCTGGTTTCTCCATATTCATCGGTGAATGAGGGGGGCAGTTCATCACCAACCTGGACGATGAATTCGTCCTCCCCTCCAGGTAGTGTATCAATTGGTGCTTCTGCACCCTCGGGTACGTTCCTGTACAGTGGTCGTGGCTCTAGCTCGAAGTCCCCAGAGAGAATGTAAAGTGGCCACGGACCTGCCTCAGAGCTGGTTGGTACCATGCGATTTACGAGTACGTATCTGTTCATTCCTATGAATAAAGACGCGGTAACTCCCCAGAACAGCAAGATAATGGAGATTCCGTTGGGGTTGGATGGGTTCCATGGATCGTCTACATTGACTAGTAAATCGATGAAGTATGATCCCATTAGAACGGAGAACATTATCGGGAATCCTAGGTACATGATGTAGTCCCACCACTTACCTATCCACCAGTCGTTATCACCGGTGTTGATGAAGTCATCACGGAACGAGGAAACTCCATTGTCCAAGTAATCCCTGAAGCTGAATCCCTCAATTCCATTCTCAGACTGCCAGTGTCTGTACCTGCTCCAGCCATATTTCCAGATACTGTAGGCTATGAACAGGCCACTGAACATGAGCCCGTAACCCCAGATGTGGTCTTGGACCTCCAGGAACTGAGGGAATGCGACTCCTGTCGCAGTGTCCATCTTGATCCAAAGTGCTGCACTTGGGAGCCCGAAGAGGAAGATTGCCACGCTCGTGAAACCTACGGCCTGCGACCTATCGACGCCGTGATCGACGAAGTTTCTGACACACAGCTCAACAGTGGAGATCATAGATGTCAGGGCGGCGAATGACAATGCGAGGAAGAAGACGGTTACCATCACTACCTGTACTACTGGCCCACCTGGGGCCTGTGCAAAAACTTCGGGCAGGACGAGGAATGTAATGGCGGAGCTCCCAGCTCCAACGGCACTTAGAGGGTCGTCGACAACCGCGAAAACTGCCATCATAACTGTCAGTCCGGCGATGATGCTGATGCTGTTGTTTGCTAGGCACATGGTTGCGGCGTTGAGGGTGGTATCCTCGTCCTTCCTCATGTAGACGGAGTAAGTGATTGCCATGCCCATCCCTGCCGAGCAAGACCATGCTGATTGAGACAGTCCGCTAATCCATGTCTCTGGTTCCATCAAGTACTCGGGTTGGATGCTGAACATGTAGACGAAACCGTCCAGTGTTCCATCATTGAGATCCATAACGAAGGCGAGGAAAAGTGCGGAGAAGAGAAGGATGAATAGAGAAACCATCAGAATGACGTTTACCTTCTCGATAGCCTTGGCCCCTCTCCATATAGCCGCCATTGTAATTATAACCGCAATAGCTTGGAACATTATCACATCAGTTGGTGATTGTAGGAATGAGTTCCAAACCTCGGTGGTATCCACCTCGCTTCCCAGTCCTCCTCTGACAGCAGTCTGGAAGTAATTCAGGCACCATCCAGTCACTACGGCGTAGTAGAACCCTATTGCTGTGGATATCCAGGCGGTCCAAAGGCCCATCCAGGCGAAGTTCTTTCCAGCGAATATTCTGAAAGTTCCAACAGTTCCAGTCCTACTCCTCTTCCCGAGAGCGAACTCCGCGATAATTAGGGGAACTGACCAGATGAAGAGGAAGATTAGCCAAGGAACTAGGAAAGAACCCCCTCCGTTCGCTCCTACCATTCTGGGGAATCTCCAGATGTTGCCGGTTCCGATTGCTGCACCAATAGTCGCGAAAATCAGCCCCAGACGACCACTGAACTCGTCTGACCCTCCCTCAGTCATCAGGGGTCCTCCAGACCATAATCATCTGGTAGCCCGATAACGCCACCTTCCTCGTCGAACATCGCTCTAAGGGTCAGCCCGAGTCCGCCCCATACGAAGCTGGCAATAACGATGAACATCATGACCGAAAGAACGCTTGATCCGAAAGAGGCCCTGTATGGTATTGCTAGCTCGTAGTAGTTGCCCATCTCCAGCGTAGGGTAAGTGAACGGGAACGCCCCATTAGTCGTTCCTAGCATCGCCTTGTACTGTATCTTGCCAACTGAGGTGTCAGGTAGTGGAATCTGGGAGTAGAGGACGGTTCCGTTGGATCCATCCAGTAATATGCACTGAGTTTCTTGCCCATCGGCAGGTACGGCGAAGCCAGACATCTTCCAAGGGACATCGATCCACTCGGTCGGACCGAAGTCATCTTGCTGCCTGTTGGGTTGTACCAGTCTCCACATGAGATGAGTCATGTTGATGTCTGTGGAGTAAGGGAATGATTCGTCTAGGCAGAGAGATATCGGGATATCTCCGTTACCGACTTCAACCTCTGATGGCTCTTGTAGCCATTGACTTACTGTGGTGTTCTCGAGTCCGACTATAGCTCGGTATCTGGGATCATCGGCCATCTCTACCATGTAGAACGGGACTCCGAGGTTTCTCACGGCGATGTGAGCAATGTCATCGGGATGTTGGTGGAAGGCGGTTCCGATCTCCATGGTGTAGCAGTACGAGTTGTGTACGCCATAGTGCCAGTCGCAGAAGTCACCGGTGGTAGGGTAGAGGTCAGAAGACTGCATGGGGGCATAGTCCGTCATCTCTCCCATCTTGACGCCATGGTAGACCAAGAATTCGTCATCGGGGGTGTAACAACCTGTGCAATGCCCCCATGGCCAGAGAACTAGCTCTGAGAATGAGTGCCAGCTGAGTGTGGCCTTGAAGTCCGAAAATCCGTCATTATCATCATCATTCATCTCGGTCATGTCCTGGATTAACTTTGTCTCAGGCTCACTGTTTCCACCCATCCAGTCCTCATCAATTAGCCCGTCTGCATCATCATCATTCCCATCTACGTGATCCTCATTGAGTCGGTTATCACCGTCTTGGTCAACAGTATCTACCGGTCCATTGTAGACGTCATTATTGGGTCCGGCATCTCCAGCGTAGCACATACCTGGAAAGAGGGGCCCTGTGGCACCCAACGGAGCTCCCCATTCGTACTGGAAATTACGATTTAGATCTACACCGTCACAACTGGGATCGGGTTCTTCGTCGACATCTGGAATTGGGGTAACACCTGTGACTGTGTTGTCTCTTAGATTCTTTCTCCATCCAGAGGTAGGACAATTCTCCCATGCGGTTGGCCCGCAAAATACCTCTCGGTCATATCTGTTGCCATCTACGTTTAGCATTGGTATAAGATACATTTCTCTTGTGTTTACCATATCGGTGATGAACTGTTCTGAGAAGTCCTCATCGACTCCCAGGTCTCCGGGACCACATGGATTTCCATCACCATTGCTATCCTGGAAGGAGGAATTTAGCATCAAGCAATCCCCGTCATTATCAATTCCATCCCATCCATCTTCGTCTACCAGCCCGTCGCCGTCATTGTCCACTCCGGCCATGCCGTAGTAATACGCGATGGTCTCCAAGAATAGCATTGGTACCTCGTAGGACATCCATTCCCTAGCATGGAAATTACCTGCTAGCATGACATCTGGTCTGTCTTCATAGTTTCCACAGTCGCCGACAAATGCATTACATTCGCCCCCGTGCACATCTGCAGTAATTTTGATCCAAGGGCTATCGTGGTTGTAGTGCCATCCCTGGTAAGTCCCTCGGTTTGTCTCCTCGCCACGAGCATTCATACCACCGTTCATCCCATCGTGAAAGGTCATTATCTCGGAGTTTTGGTCGGCTAGATTCTGCATTCGCTGTTTCATTGTAAAGTAGTCGTGGTATTCCCTGAACTGAACTCTGCTGTCGCCTCCCCATGGGAAGATCTGGAATGTGTATTCGTCAGACCAGATATCTTGTGGAGCTAGTCCTGTCTCAGCATCCTGGGCAGCAACAGGGGTGATGAGCGATACTGGGGCAAGTAAGGAAAGGAGAAGTGGTAAGAGCATGGCCATCACGGTGGTAGTTTGGCTTTTTCTCGCCCCCGTCCTCTGCTCTCGAGTCGTCATATATTATGTCCCGAAAGGAGGCCACGTATTGAATCCCTCGTTAAGCGGTCCTAAGGACCGGGCTGGGTTTATGAGTGGATGCCTGTCGCCCAAATCATGGAACAACTGGATGAGTTCATGTCGGGAGAAGCCGTTTTGGCGGGTTTCTCTGCTGGGACAATGATAGTCATGGCTGGAGTGATTGCCGTCAGCGCAATTGCTGGTTTTGCCTCTAGGAGGATACTTTTCCCTAGGCTGATGAATCTGATATCGAAGACAGAAAGGATTGACGGGAGGTCACTATTGGCTCCTGCTTCTCTGGGTTGGATGATTGGTTTCTTGGTCTTCACATTAGTGATAGATTGGCTGGTGTCGAACACCAATCCGATATGGGATGAGGGCCCTGTTGAACGTCTGAATTCTTACGTTTACGCTGGTTTCGTGTTGCTTATGCTTGTGGCCGCCTACCGGTTAGTCGACTACC
>CAXHFZ010000083.1:0-5682 GCA_964016325.1 uncultured Candidatus Poseidoniales archaeon
GCATACGAGATCCTACTGAGTCTCGTGGGCTGGAGATGTGTATAAGAGACAGTGACAGTCTCGTCATTCAAGTACTTCATTGACGGATTACAGCAAGGGACAATCACACTTTACAAGGGATTCACGTACAACTTCGACCTGTCATCAGTGCCGTCCTCCCACCCCTTCAAGATCGGTACCAGTGCCAACGGCAATCAGTACACGTCGGGAGTTAGCACAAGTGGAAACATCATGTCTTTCACCGTACCCTTAGACGCCCCCAGCACCCTGTACTACTACTGCCAATATCACTCCAACATGGGAGGGACGATAACGATCAACTCGCTTGGTAGTGTCTCCTGATTTCAAGGTTTCAGAGGCAAATAAGCAAAATACTACTTCCAATCTCTCAGGACATGAGCAAGAAGTACTTCGTAAAGTTCGTATCAGAGCCAAGAAATGACACAATCAAGACGATAGTGGGGGTAGCGTGCGCGGCTAGGGCCATCTCCGAGGGCCATGAAGTGAGCGTATTCTTCGCGGCGGCCGGGACTCGCCTTCTGGATCCTGCCTACATTGAGGAGCTGAACAAAGAGATGGGGGAAGACTCCACGGTAGTCTCTGACATGATGGGATCTATCACTGAGAATGCCACCCTCTACTGCTCGTTCGCTTCTGTGAAGGCGACTCTTGGGCACAGCGAGGGCGACGGCGCCCTGATCGTCCCCGATGATAAGATCAAGTGGAGCGGGCCACCAGGGGTCATAGAGCTAAGCTCGGCCTCCGAGGTTCAGCTCGTCTACTAGACACGGATAGAAATACCGATCCTTTCCTCCATGATTCATGAGAGACGTTAGGAGAGACTACGGCAAGGGGACCCCGATCGACATCAAGGACCTCGACAACCCACTGGAACTCCTATCGAGGTGGATGCAAGACGCTATCGACGGCGGGGTGACCGAGCCCAATGCGATGAACATCGCGACGGTGGATTCGAATGGCAACCCGAGGAACAGGATGGTCCTACTGAAGTACCTCGAAGGCGATGACATAGGATTCTTCACCAACCTGAAGAGCGACAAGTCACTTGAGATTCTGGCCCACACTATGGTATCGGCGACGATCTGGTGGCCCGAAATGGAGAGGCAGGTGAGGATCGAGGGAATTGCGACCCAGATGGACAGAGTACTGGTGGATGACTACCACTCCTCACGCCCCAGGAAGAGCAGGGTGGCGGCCTGGGCATCGGATCAGAGCCGTCCACTGGGATCAAGGCAGGAGCTGGAGGAGAGGTTTGAACAGTATGACTCAATGTTCGATGGCGAGGATATCCCGTTACCACCGTTCTGGGGTGGCTACACCATCAGAGCAGACAAAATCGAGTACTGGGAGGGAAGGCCCAGCAGGATGCATGAGAGGGTCTCTCTGTCCAGAGGGGATGACGGATGGGATATGACTAGGCTCTACCCCTAGTGAAATAAATCAGGTTGACTTCGGAGGGGGCGTCATGAATAAAAAAACGAGGGGGAATACTAACCTACCACTGATTGTAGCACTTGCAGGCTCGGTTTTGGCATTGCTGGGATTATTCATTATAGACGCTATGGCTGAACCAGAGCCCTTCCCTGAGTTCGATCTGGAGGACGGGTTGACGTCTCAGAGTGTCACTAAGGACGCGATGGTGGGTGAGGCTTGGGTCGCGTACTTCTCCGCGACCTGGTGCACACACTGCCACCCCACCTTGGATTCCATCGACCTAGTTATACCCGATGACAGGTTACTTGTTTTCAACACAGAAGTAGCTGACAGTGACATGGTCGGCTGGAACGAGGATATGGAGGACTATCTGGAGAGGGACCTTGAGAGGCCATTCATACACGCACCTGATCTAGCTACAGAGCTTGAGGTGTTCGGGAGGCCGTATCTGATCTTCGTAGACGCTGAGGGCAACATACATTCTGACCGAGAGGGGCTCTGGACTGACGCTAGCGAGATGGCAAAGGTGTGGGAAGAGGCACTTTCTGCCTGAATACAGACTTACCTATGTCTCATACGATGACTGAATGTCTATAATACCAGTTTTTGCCCCTACGGGGCATGCTTTGCGTTGAAATAGGGGTGGTGGGTCGGCGGGAGCATGGGAGACATGCAGACGACCTTCGTGATGATCAAGCCGGACGGCGTACAGAGAGGCCTAGTGGCCGACATAATCGGTAGATTCGAGACCAAGGGGCTCAGGATGGTAGGGCTGAGGCAGCTCACCCCATCACTAGACCTCGCAAAGACACACTACGAGGTCCACAAGGAGAGGCCCTTCTATAGCGGTCTCATCGAGTTCATCACATCCGGGCCTGTGGTCGCAATGGCATGGAACGGCATTGACGCTATCAGCGTAGCTCGCAACCTCATTGGGCCGACCGACGGCAGGACTGCCGCACCGGGGACGATCCGTGGCGACTTAGCAATGGACATAGGGCACAACGTCATTCACGGCTCGGATGGCGAGGACACAGCCGCCTTCGAGCTCGGTCTTTGGTTCCCAGAGGGCCTGGTCGACTGGTCCCGAGACGCGGAGAAGCACATCTACGAGTGATTATCACGCTACACGGGGAAGGAGCATGAGGTGGTCGGTATGTCAGGACGCAGACAACCGATCGTCGCTGTGCTAGGTCACGTGGACCACGGCAAGACCTCCCTCCTTGATCACATCAGGGGACTGGGCTCCGACTCCAGGGCCTCGGTAATGGACAGAGAGGCTGGTGGCATAACCCAGCACATCGGTGCCACCGAGGTCCCCTCGGACATACTAAACGAGCTCTGCGCGCCCCTGCTCGGGGGCAAGACGTTCGACTCGCCGGGCCTGCTGTTCATCGACACGCCTGGTCACCACTCGTTCTCCACACTGAGGTCGAGGGGTGGCTCGCTGGCTGACATCGCGATACTGATCGTGGACGTGATGGAGGGCGCTAGGCCACAGACCCTGGAGTCACTCAGGGTCCTGAAGAACGCGAAGACCCCGTTCGTCATAGCGGCCAACAAGGTTGACAGGATCCATGGCTGGGACGCTCAAGGGGGGAGGGCGATGGCCCTCTCGATGAGGAACCAGACGAAGGACACCGTAGCTCTCTTCGAGAAGAAGTACTGGGAGCTCGTTGGCAAGTTCGCCGAGGAGGGGCTCAATATAGAGCGCTACGACCGGGTCAAGGACTTCACCAAGGACATCGCACTCGTACCGATCTCCGCCAGGGAGGGAGAGGGCATCCAAGACCTGCTCGCTGTTGTCATCGGCCTGGCCGAGAGGTACCTCACTGACCAGCTAACTGACATTGAGGGCTCTGGAGAGGGCACGGTACTTGAGATGAAGGAGGAGCGGGGGCTTGGCAAGACCCTGGACGTCATCCTCCACAGAGGCTCTGTCAGCAAGGGTGACGAGATTGTTATCGCCACGACCGAGGGAGGGATATCCACACGTGTCAAGGGCCTCTTCAGTCCGAGGGGAATGAGCGAGATGAGGGACGCTGGTGACAGGTGGGACGACACGGAGGTGGCTCACGCCGCTTCCGGGCTGAAGATATCCGCACCCGATCTCGAGAACGTTCTCGCAGGCACTACCCTCAGGGTCGTGCACACGGACGAGGAGCGGATGGAGGCAATCACCGCGGCTACTGCAGAGTCAGAGCTGTCGATAGAGCTGGACGAGGAGGGGGTCTGTATCAAGGCCGACACAGTTGGGGGGCTCGAGGCGCTAGCCAAGGAGCTACAAGCCGTGGACGTCCCCATAAGGACCGCTTCCATAGGCAAGGTCAGTAGGCGCGACGTGAGAAGCGCGGAGGCTGCGTCTGACCCGCTTCACAGGATAATCATGTCATTCAGCACCGACATCCTAGCTGATGCTGAGAGCGAGATAGCCCAGTCCGACAAGGGCGTCCACCACATCGGCTCAGACATCATCTACAGGATACTTGAGGAGAGGGAGGAGTGGGTCGAGAGGCGCACCAAGGAGATGGAGGAGGAGAGTCGCGAGGCTATCGTCTACCCCGGAAGGATAATGCTTCTCAGAGACCACACATTCCGTGTCTCCAAGCCAGCCGTGATGGGAGTGAGGGTACTGGCTGGAAGGATCCACTTGGGCCAGTACCTGCTCAAGGAAGGAAACAGAGTAGGGAGGATCAAATCGATACGATCCGGAGAGGAGTCGATGAAGGAGGCCATGCAGGGAGCAGAGGTCGCTGTCGCCATAGAGGGCGCCACGGCTGGGAGGCAGATCGAGGAGGAGGACATTCTTCTAGTGGACGTTCCAGAGTCGCACGCGAGGAAGCTTGTGAGGATGGACCTTAGCGTCGCTGAGACTGAGGTTCTGGAGGAGCTCCAAGCAATCCACCGCAAGGACGACCACTTCTGGGGACGCTAGAAGCAATGAAGTCTGTGGGTCCCAAGAGAACCGAACACTCAAGTAGTGAGTGAGAGAGCCTAAGTGTAACAGGTGATTGAAGAATGTCGATGTCCAAAGCCGGAGATGCGAAGTCAAGAGAGCTCATACAGACCGTTTCCCAAATATCCAACGGCCTGATGAACGAGGTCAGCAAGGTCATTATCGGGAAGCAGGAGAACCTCAGGAGAGTCACAATAGGAATCCTCTCGAACGGTAACATGCTGATCGAGGATTTCCCCGGACTGGCGAAGACGCTGATGGCAAACACGTTCTCATCTGCCCTCGGATGCAAGTTCAAGAGGGTCCAGTTCACTCCCGACCTTCTCCCCGCCGATGTGATGGGGACGTACATGTATGACCAGCAGGCTGGGGAGTTCAAGCTCAGGCCAGGTCCCCTCTTCACCAACCTTCTGCTAGCGGATGAGATCAACAGAGCACCCCCGAAGACTCAGGCCGCCCTGCTGGAGGCGATGGAGGAGAAGCAGGTCACAATCGAGGGAATCACCCACAAGCTACCTGCCCCGTTCATCACGATGGCTACACAGAACCCAATCGAGCAAGAGGGCACTTACCCTCTGCCAGAGGCTCAGATGGACAGGTTCCTGATGAAGATGTCAATGGGATACCCGGACAGGCAGGAAGAGAAGGCAATCCTGCAGAGGAGGAAGCTCAGAGGCAAGGACGACTACGACATAGAGCAGGTTACCAGCCCAAAGAAGGTCGTTGCTATGCAAAAGGCACTGGAGACCGTTCACGTGGACCCAGCAATAATGTCGTACATAGTGGAGCTGGTCCAGAGGACTAGGGAGGATCACAGAATCATAACCGGGGCTTCCCCGAGAGCGAGTCAGTCCCTGTTCAAGACGAGCAGGTCCAGTGCCGCTATTGATGGCAGGGACTACGTGATTCCGGATGACATCAAGGCCGTCGCCCTACAGGTTGTGAGCCACAGAATCATGCTCAAGCCAGAGTCCAAGATCAGGGGAGTAACGGGACATCACATAATGAGGAAGATCCTGTCCGAAGTCCCAGTTCCTGTAATACAGTGATTAGGAACATTCACGGTACTAGCGCCACCACTGATGGTCGGAGCGAAGCAAATGCAAGGTGACCCGGTCGTGATTGCGGTGGTCAATCACAAGGGAGGCACTGCAAAAACCACGACTGCCGTCAATCTAGCTGCCGCTCTCTCCAAGGGCGATTCCGAAATGGGCATCAGGCCAAGGACTGTCTCTTATACACATCTCCGAGCCCACGAGACTCAGTAGGAT
>CAXHFZ010000084.1:0-5680 GCA_964016325.1 uncultured Candidatus Poseidoniales archaeon
GCTCGGAGATGTGTATAAGAGACAGGGATTAGAAGTTCCGTCCTCTAGAAATTACAGAGTCTGAATTAAGCCCACACTTCATGGACGAGAATGGGTTCTTGAAATATGACCCGAATCAATCTCAATTGTGGCATCAATCTGAGGTTTATTGCATGATTTGTCCTTCCGTGGGCTTCATGTCAGATAATGGTGTCCGGAAAGCATGGCTGATACACGGATGCCACTCAGAGTAATCACTGCCGCTGCCATCTTCGATGGGCATGATGCGGCTATTGGCATATTCAGAAGAATCCTGCAGAGTCAGGGTTGTGAGGTAATTCATCTTGGTCACGACAGGGGTGCAGACGAAGTGGCAAGAGCCGCCATACAGGAAGATGCACACGCCGTGGCTATCACTTCATACCAAGGTGGAGCAGTAGAGATGTTCACACATACCCGTGAAACCCTTGATAGCAACGGATTCGGGCATGTGTTTCTTTTTGGGGGTGGTGGAGGAACTATCCTACCACATGAGATTGAACACCTCAAGGATAATCAGATAGGGAGGATTTACTCTCCCGATGACGGAAGATCGATGGGGCTTGTGGGAATGGTACAGGATGCCATGCGACAGGCCAGTAATATTGACCTAATGAAATCATCAAGATTTGAGTCCCTAGACAGCCCAATTACTGCCGATGATCATGGATCCGTGTCAAAAATGCTGACTATGGCCGAGAACTCAACCAATACAGAGTTCGAAGACGCTCTGGCTAGGATAAGGTCCGTAGTCGTGTCTGAAGGTTGCCCAGTAGTCGGCGTCACCGGGACAGGTGGAGCTGGTAAATCCAGCCTTATGGACGAGGTTATGCTTCGCATCAGGAGGGACAATCCTGAAGCAAGGGTCGCCCTATTGGCTACTGATCCGACGCGGAAGAAGACAGGTGGGGCCCTTCTTGGAGATAGGATAAGGATGAATTCACTCACTGATTCTAATCTATTCATGCGATCATTTGCCAGTAGAGACAGTGGTCGAGAGATAGCAGACTGTATCGACCGGGCAATAGAGGTTTGCAAGGCCGTTGGGTTTGACTTGATTCTGGTTGAGACCAGTGGGATAGGGCAAGGTAACGATGCAATTACCGAAGTAGCTGACGTTTCTGTGTATGTAACCACAAGGGAGTATGGAGCACCCAGTCAGCTTGAGAAGCTCGCGGCCTTGGATTTCTCTGACATAGTTGTACTGAACAAGTTCGACAGACCTGGAGCAGAGGATGCCCTTACAGAAATCCGTAAGCAGTTCCAAAGGAACAGAGAGGCATTCGACCAAAGTCCAGAATCAATGCCTGTAGTCCCCACCATAGCCAGTCAATTCGCAGATGCGGGTGTAGACAGACTTTGGGAAAGCTTGGCCAATATATTGAACCAGAGGTTTGAAACTAGTTTTGTAGCCACGGAACCAAGGCTGGGCATTGATGGCCTTCCTACAAGAGAGCCTCCAATTCCTCCGAAGCGTCAGGGCTATCTTGCTGAAGTTGCCTCGGTCGTGCGCGGATATCATCAGAGGACGAAGGAAGTCAGTGAAGCGGTCAGACTCGTTCAGCAAATGGAAGCAGCTGCTAAGCAGATGAGGGTGGCAGGCAAGAGCTCATCTGCTGATGATTTGGAGTCCGAGGCAAAACAAATTAGATCCGGTGTCCCCAGTGATGCGTGGGATGCACTGAATAGTTTCGAATCAATGGTTACTGCCTACAAATCAGGGGAGGCTAGCTATACTGTCAGGGGTAAGGAGATTCCAGTTAAGACAACTCATGAGACAATGTCTGGAACCAAAGTACCTCGTGTTGCCCTTCCCTCTTCGAATGATTGGGGAGAGCGACTGGAGTGGATTCGCAGAGAGAATGCACCTGGCTCATTCCCATTCACAGGAGGGGTATTTCCATTCAGAAGACAGGACGAGCTACCCGTTAGGATGTTCGCAGGGGAAGGAAGTGCCGAGAGGACGAACAAGAGGTATCATTTCCTATCTCAAGATCAGGACTTCAATCGCCTCTCAGTAGCCTTTGACTCGCCGAGCCTGTATGGGAATGACCCAAGAGAGAGGCTGGATATTTTCGGAAAGGTGTGCGAATCAGGAGTAAGTATCAGTACCATAGAGGAGATGGATAGACTTTTCGAAGGGTTTGATTTGTGTGCTCCCAATACATCTGTCAGTATGACCATTAATGGGAATTACTGGTGGCACTTGGCTGCATTCTTCAACGTTGCAATCAGACAGCAGACCAGGAAATTTGTAGACGAGAACGGCAGAGTGCCAACGGAGGGGGAGGCCTCTGAAATTAGAGCAAGAACTCTATCCACAGTACGTGGAACAGTTCAAGCAGATCAGTTAAAGGAGGCAATGGGCCAGAATACACTAGTCTTCAATCTAGATACCGCTCTCAAGATGATGGGAGATGTCGCTGAATTCTACGTGAATAACGATGTTAGAAACCACTATTTTGTCAGTATTAGTGGATATCATATTGACGAAGCTGGGGCAAATCCAATTACCCAGTCTGCCCTGACACTGTCTAATGGCCTCACATATGTCGAGCTGTTCAAGGCGAGAGGTCTTGATGCTGATAAATTCTTACGAAACTTCTCATGGTTCTTCTCGAACGGAATGGATCCAGAGTATGCGGTGATAGGTAGGGTCTCAAGACGGATTTGGGCAATAGCCATGCGAGATCTCTACGGAGTAGGCGAGAGGGGGCAGAAGCTGAAGTATCACATTCAGAGCAGCGGGAGATCTTTGCACTCCCAGGAGTTCACTTGGAATGACTATAGGACTACCTTGCAAGCCCTGTATGCACTGGCTGATAACGCGAATAGCCTGCACACAAACAGTAGGGATGAGGCCTTTGGAACACCTACAGAGGATACTGTGAGAGACGCAGTGGCAATCCAGCTCATACTTGCCAAGGAGTACGGATGGCTTCGGAATGAGAATCCGCTCCAGGGATCATTTATTGCAGAGTTCCTAACCAATGAGGTCGAGGAGCGTGTCCTCAGGATTTTCGAGGAGATGCACAGCAGAGGAGGCGTTCTTGGAGCGTTGGAGGTAAATTACCAGAGGAACAGGATTCAGAATGAAGGAATGATCTATGAACATAGAAAGCATACCGGTGAGACTCCCATAGTAGGAGTCAATACCTTCACTGATCCGGAATCCGAGAGTGTCTCCGCAGATGACTTCGATATCGAGGTTACTCGCTCCGACATAGCAGAGAAGAAGATGGTCATAGCCCGTAATGAGGAATTCAAGGCTGAGAATATCAAAAAAGCAGATGAGGGGATTCAGAAGCTAAAAGAGGCCGCCAGAAGAGGAGAGAATCTCTTTGAGGTGATGATGGAAATAGTAGAGCACTGTACAGTCGGTCAAGTCACTCAGGCTCTCTTCGAGAGTGGTGGAAAGTTCCGTAGGAACATGTGATTGAGGTTACTGAGTAACTCTGAAGGCTTGGACAGCGAGCAATCCAGCAGATAGCTGAGGAAGTAGATGTATCCACAAATCTGTAACCTCTATAACACCAGAGACGTATAGTGCACCCGTTACTGCAGGATTGAAAGATCCACCCGAAATATCTCCGACTGTTAACGCCCCAGCAAGAACTACGAAGGCTATAGACACCCCGAAGTATCCATTACCCTGGGTCGCCTCACTGGTAGCAACGTTGAGGATGACATAGACTAAGGCAAAGGTGTAGAGAAATTCTGCACCTACTGCATGTGAAGCCTCCATCTGAATTGCTGTGACGCTAGTATCTGCAAACAAAATATTTTCAGAAATTATCGCGGCAAGCGCTCCTGCAAAGATCTGGGAAGCTATGTAGGGAGAAACCTCGTCCTTATGACAAGCGCCCCGTAACCAAATTGCGATAGTCACAGCTGGATTGAAGTGCGCACCGGAAATATGCCCTACAGAGTATATCATGACCATCAACGTTGAAGCTATCGCAAATGGGGCTAACTGTCCTGCTGAACCGTGTACGGCGGCTGTGCATATCGTGAGGGCTAGGAAAAAGGTCCCTATGAATTCAGCGATGAGTTTTGAGCGTATCCCAATATCAGACATATTTCCCCCTCCGTGGGGCAGGGGCATGAATATTTTCTAAGTAATCAGATGAAATTTTCAGATTTTGCTGGTTTCCGTGGTCACACCAATATCGGAGCTATGTCTCTTAATTCTGGCATCCAGGGCAATAGAAAGTAGACCTATTGGATTGTACGATTCTTCTTATTACTCCATCACACTCTGATTTTGTACACTTTTCCCCCTCTCTACCGTAGACGCCGAAACTATGGGGGAAGTAACCTAGTGCATCGTCGCCGTCCACACCTCTAAAGTCCTGAAGAGTGGAGCCTCCAGAGTCGATTGCCTCCGTAATCACTTCATGAGTGTTGTAAGTTAATTTCTCCACCCTCTTTGAGACGCCGGATAGTCCTGCAACATTAGTAGCGGTTCTTCGAGGGGATACTCCAGACCTATGGAGTATCTCGCAAACGTATATGTTTCCAAGTCCTGCGATAATTCTCTGATCCAATAGGGCGCTTTTGATTGGAGTTCTCCTCCCCCTCAAAGAGTTAGCTAAATCCATCGGAGATAATTGCCCGGGAATCGGTTCGGGACCAAGATGTGAGAGTAGTTTGTATTCATTCTCTCCATCAGTGGGGAAGAAATCCATAATCCCAAATCTCCTATGGTCTGAATAAACCGCTTTGCCCCCGTCGTCCAGATGAGCCACTACCCAGTCGTGAGGGCCTTCCCCTGTGCCTATCTCTGCACCGTGCAAGAATTTACCAGGACGAGTCTCTCTACCGCCTCCAATTAGTGTCCATCTACCACTCATTCCCAAGTGACTAAGCCATGTAATACCACTATTAAGTCTAATTAAGAGATATTTTGCTCTACGATCTATAGAGATAATCTCAGAGTCTTCTATCTGCTGTTTGAAGCCGTCTGGAAACGGGAATCTAAGATCACTTCTTCTGAGCTGGAGATCTATTACCTTCCTACCAATCAAATGACGGGCGAGCCCTCTCCTTACCGTTTCGACCTCTGGTAACTCGGGCATGGTTTTGCGAGGAGTAGGGGCTCAAAGATAGTATCTGTCACCTAGGTTAGATAAAACTCATATCTGTAGCCCTTCAGGAAATAATATGGAAGAAGGGAAATCTGATGAATGGTGGGACGGCTCAGAGAACAACGAGCAGGCAGGAGTTCTCACCGGGACGCCAAATCAAATTTCCAGTGGTGAGCAGGGGCAATCCGGGCCTTACGTGCAACCGATGATGATGATGCAACCTAGCAATGATGAGGCGACTTGGAGCATGTTACTCGGACTAGTTACCTGGTTCTCACACATCTCCACCCCCGTATTGTGTTTCACTGCATGTCTAGCTCCATTTTCCACAATCGGAGGAATCATACTTGGCCACATGGGAATGAGGAAAGCCTCAGAGATGAACGGACTTAACAGGGGCATGGCCATAGCTGGTCTAATTATGAATTACCTATCAATTGGACTCTATGGACTAGCCGTGGCCGGTTTCGGAATTATCGGGTCCGTAGGCCTATAGATGCCTGACATGGAAAACGGCATGCTGTTCTTGATCTGTCTCTTATACACATCTGACGCTGCCGACGAATGACGTCGTG
>CAXHFZ010000085.1:0-5659 GCA_964016325.1 uncultured Candidatus Poseidoniales archaeon
CCACGACGTCATTCGTCGGCAGCGTCAGATGTGTATAAGAGACAGTCCCATCTCATTGAGGATAGCTTCCTAACTAGCCACAATGAACCATCAACGACATGATCATCTAGTAGCGAAATTGATCTGTTCAGAGAGGTTACATCTTGGGGCCCGGGATCAGAGATTCCCTGTGCGGCTTCTTCACCTATCGCCTCTGTCTCTAGTGTACCCTTTCCTTGTTGCATAGCTAGGGTGGTTGCCCTAACTCTGGCAAGCCCCCTTCTACTCTCCAGCTCACTCTTTCTCTTGCCCTCAACTTGGACTACCTTCTTGGCTTCACTAACCCTGACTAGCCTATCGTCGATATGCCCCATTGCATCCATTGAGCTGACTACAACGCCCTCCTCATTCATCAGTCCTAGTCCCTCTAGGAGACTTTCCCAGTTGGATGATATTACGATATCTCCAGCCTCATGATAGTGCTCCAAACCAAGAGTCAGAAGGCACGATTTTATAATTCCATGATTTCTGACCGACATCCATGAAGGCCACGTGTCAAAGTCAGGCTCATAAGTCGTGTCTATTTCCTTTAGGGAATTAGGACTCCAACCCTTCGAAGCCCCCCTTATCCTCAAGCCACTTTCTTGTATTTCTGACCCAGCCAATTCTTTGATGAGAGGTTTAGTAATTGAAATTGGAAGATCAGACCACCATAAATTCCAAGGGGGAGGGACTGCCGTCCCAAAAGCCTCAGATATTATCTTCGACTGTTGCCAAGTCAAATCTATATCTCTCAGAAAAAGATACCATTCCCGCTTCCGCCACTCCCTCTCGAGAGCTTCCTCTCCCCCTCGATTTATTGCCCCGTTAAACGGCAACCCTTTGGGCAGAGTATCAAGCCCGACCCCCATAATCTTCGCAAAGGTTGAGACCTTCTGAGGATGGTCCAATGAATCCAGAAGATCCGCAGCCCACCAATCTCTATTGTAAGCCGAGGGAACCAGATTCTTGTTGTTCTCAAGAAACTCACCGAAACCCATCAGAATCTCTCCATTATCCCAAACAGAAATCACTCTCTCTCGAATCAACCTCCACTCATCTAGGGTATGTACACGTCTGAACTCACCATCATCAAGAATCACCATTGGCCCATCGATATCAGTACAGGGAGTAACTGCACATGCCTTCCCGGGGCGCTCAATCTTCATCTGAGTTCCAACCGATAGGAACCCACCTGCCGCCTCCATAGAAACTGGATTCAACCCGGCAGCTGCCAATCCAGTAGCTCTACTTCTTCCATATCTAAGTCTAAATCCCCCGGGTTCGCCAGGCTCACCAAAGATGGGTCTTCCAGCAATTACATCATCCATGTATCTTGAAATCTCTGTAATTTGCCTGCTTTTGAAGATATCAGAATCGCCCTCATCGCTCTTTCCTTTACTAGCAAACTGAGAGATAAATTCCCATCCGGGAATCTCCATTCTTTCTGTGTGCTTCACAATTTTTGGAGCCTTGAGGCATAAACCTTCTCCGATAACCAACATCACTCCACCTCGAACCCTAGTCCTGAATGAACCATTCTCGTTCTGTATGTTCCTGACCTCCTTGAATCCAGCACACTCCTGCTTCTCAGTCTCCTCTCCGTTAACCATTACTGGACAGGCCCTAACGATTATCTCTACTTCCTCAGGAGGAGGTTTGTACTGAAGTCCAACTCTGTATAGTCCAAACTCTTCCTTCACTCTTTCCACTTCTCCTGTGGAGGGGTTATATCTCCCCAGTCCAAGCTCACGTCTGATCATGTCACCAATCAGTACGCATAGAGCTTGAGCAGTTCCTCCAGCAGCTCTTATTGGTCCGCAGAAATCAATTGAAAGAAACTCTGAGCCATCTGGATTATTGAGAATCCTGACCGCACCAATGCCATCTAGTGGCGCTACAAGAACAGCTTCTGTAAGCACAGCCAGGCCAACTCTTAGTCCACAATCTATTGCCTCTCGGAGATCTCCGTCACGCTCATACATTCGTTTTGCCACATTAACTGCAATCTGGATAGATGCACTCTCCCTGTCGGTTTTCAGCAGTATTGCTCGAAGGTCATCCTCTATCTGCAGTCCCTTCAGATACTCTTCGAGAAGTTTCTCAGTCCTACTCGCCAAGTCCGCGGCTCTGGGGATTTCTATTTCAGTGCTGAAGTCAAGCCCCTTCGCCTTGGCTTGGAGAGCTATGTCGTATACTTCCTGAGTCCTCAAATCAAGCCATTCTTGGTAGTATTCAACTTCCGATGAAAGCCTATCTGAATCATACTTCGACACAGTTTCACGTTGCTCAACCATAACTATGCCCCACGCGAATAAATGGCCACCAGACTAGACCGTTCAAGAACATTGACCGTATTTCACCTCTCGATGGCTATTTACCTACCGAAGCTTCATTCGATTACCATTACTCGGATAAGTCGGATATGCAGTCGATTTCAGTCGCTCAAGCCAAGCTTCTCTTGATTGACAGAGTGAGAGATTTGGCATACCTTCACTCTCCTAATGATCTGTTCACCTTAGCCAGTGGCAGAGAAAGTCCGCATTTCTTCGATATGAAACCAGTCATGATGAACCCAGAATGTGCTCACCTACTCGGAGTCCTAATTCATGATATAATTGTGGATATAGGAGAGGTAGATGCCGTTGGTGGCTTGGAGTTGGGGGCTATACCCCTAACCGCCATCGCAATCGCCAAGGCTGGAAAAGGCTCAGAAATCAGAGGATTCATGGTTCGTAAAGAGCCCAAGGGCAGAGGAGGCAGAAAGACTGGAAATCCACCAGGAATAGAAGGTTCGACCATCAGATCAGGAGATAGGGTGGTATTACTTGAAGACGTCACCACCACCGGAGGATCTGCATTGAAGGCGGCTGAGATGTTGAATTCAATGGGATGCGAAGTAGCGGCATGCATTACTATTCTTGATAGAGAGGAGGGAGGAATTGACGCATTCAAAACTGCCGGAATACCTCTAATACCACTTTTACTGAGATCAAATATTACAGGTGATTGATTGAGCCAGCATGTCATAGATCCGGAAGGAACCCCATATTCTCCTGAGAAACACCCAATGAAGGATTATGTCGGAGCATCTGCCTATTTTGACCTGGACTTAAGATCAGGAGTGATCATGGATGTCCAGAAGTTCCCAGAAATGAGGAAGCCATCGTACAAGATCCAAGTTGATTTTGGGCCTGTGATTGGAAAGCTCTGGAGCTCAGCACAGATAACCAACTATCCACGACATGATTTAATTGGAAGGAAAGTGGTGGGCGCGATTAATCTAGGTGACAAGACTCTTCCAACTGGTTTCATTAGTCAGTTTCTGGTTCTTGGAGCTCTGGATCCGGACGGAACGGTCAGGCTCCTCGAGCTTCCCGAAGGCGTGATGCCCGGTTCATTGGTTGCCTGATCTCACTTGTCCCTCCAGCATTAATTAGATTTGTACTTGGGATTCAATTGACATTGAGGGGACACGGTCTGATTCTCGTATACCCCGTGCACCGACTCATAACCAGGCTGGGCCATTGCACTGGCGTTATCCTTCTTACGTCAGTTACACTATTGGACCGCTTGTCACCCGCTCAACCCATGCCTACCACAGTTAGAATGACGACAAGCGCCGGACCAATAGATATTGAGCTCTTCACCGAAGACTGTCCAGAGACCACAGGAAACTTCCTCAAACTTGTGGATGATGGGTTCTACAACGGACTACATTTTCACAGGGTTATCAAGGATTTCATGATTCAGGGAGGATGTCCTCACTCCAGGGACCCACACAATGGGAGAGCTGGAACTGGAGGTCCCGGTTGGAAGATTCCTTGTGAGGCATCAGCACTGGCTAAGAGTCACGACACTCCAGGACTTTTCTCTATGGCCAATGCTGGTCCCAACACCGGTGGCTCCCAGTTCTTCCTGACCACCGTCCCCACGCCATGGCTTGATGGTAATCATGCCGTATTCGGAAAGGTTGTCAAAGGAATGGAAAATGTTCACAAAATCGAGAACTGCGATACTCAACCAGGAGACAGGCCATTCAATCCTCAGAAGATTATCAAGATTGAGAGATTTTAATAAAACGCCTTACTAATTATCTATAATTAAATTTATTAATAAGTAATTAATGCCGAACATATGGCGAAGCACCGCGTAGGCGATCGTAGGATAATCAGTATTAGTATTCCAGAGGAAACCGCTAGGAAGCTAGACCGTAGAGTGGGAAAGGGAAAGACTAAGGGAAGGTCCGCTACAATTTCTAAGATGATTGAAGAGGGACTATCGTCAAGAAATTCTCACCATGAGGACATCAAGGTCTCAACCCATCAGAGATCTGCTAGGGCAAATCCAGATGACAATAGGATCGAAGTTGATACCATGGGAGAAGTGGTCGTACCTGCAGATAGATACTATGGAGCCCAGACAGCCAGATCACTTGAGAACTTCGATATCGGTGACGACATAATGCCAAGAGCAGTGATCAGAGCCTTTGGTATTCTAAAGAAAGCAGCAGCCGAAACCAACTCCCAACTGGATCAGCTGGATAGCAACATCGCCTCCCTGATTTCTTCATCATGCGATGAGGTAATATCAGGAAGTCTTGACGGCCACTTTCCACTCAGAATTTGGCAGACAGGATCAGGCACTCAAACAAACATGAATGCAAACGAAGTCATTGCGAATAGGGCAATTGAGCTCGCAGGAGGAGAACTGGGTAGTAAGACTCCCGTCCACCCAAATGATCATGTGAACAGGGCACAGTCTAGTAATGACACATTTCCAACAGCGATGCACATATCTTCAGCCGAGCAAATCACGAACCAACTATTACCTTCAGTGCATCATCTAAGGGACTCTTTGGAGGCTAAAGCGCAGGAGTTCTCCTCGATTGTCAAGATTGGTAGAACACATCTCATGGATGCAGTTCCACTTACTCTCGGACAGGAGTTCTCAGGATACGTATACATGTTGGATGCCGATATTCGGAGGATAGAGTTCGCATTGACCGATCTATTCGAACTAGCGCTAGGGGGAACAGCTGTCGGAACTGGGCTAAATACCCATCCCGACTTTTCTGAAAAAGTCGCGACCAGTATTTCTGAACAAACTGGCCTCCCATTCATCAGTGCAGAGAACAAGTTCTCTCAATTAGCAGCGCATGATGCAATTGTCTCCGCATCGGGAGCACTAAACACCCTAGCAGTCTCACTGATGAAGATTGCAAACGACATCAGATGGCTTGGCTCCGGCCCCCGTTGCGGAATCGGTGAGCTGTCCTTACCTGCCAACGAACCAGGATCCAGTATTATGCCGGGTAAGGTCAATCCCACTCAGTCCGAGGCTATCACGATGGTATGCTGCCAGGTTATGGGCAATCATGCAGCCATATCCCTCGGGGGTAGCCAAGGTAATTTCGAATTGAATGTATTCAAGCCGATGATGATTCATAATCTGCTCCATTCAATCAGAATCCTATCAGACAGCTGTCGGTCGTTCACTTCCAAGTGTATTAATGGATTGGTCGCAAATGAGGAGAAGATTTCCAAGCATTTGGAGAACTCTTTGATGTTGGTAACCTCTCTTAATCCTTACATTCTGTCTCTTATACACATCTCCGAGCCCACGAGACTCAGTAGGATCT
>CAXHFZ010000086.1:0-5645 GCA_964016325.1 uncultured Candidatus Poseidoniales archaeon
ACGCTTACATCGGCGAAAAGGACGATAGGAAGATGTACAGGAAGAACGCTGGCTCCCAAACCACAAGGTTACTTTCGGCTAACACCGTCAACGTGAACATTCCCAAGGAAGGCAAGACCGTCAAGGCTACCATCAACAGCGTAATCGCAAACGACGCGGATCCGAACTTCATCAGGAGGAACATCGTAACCAAGGGCTCGATAGTGGATACCAGCATGGGCAAGGTGAAAATCACCAGCAGGCCGGGTATGCATGGAGTCGCATCGGGAATCCTCCTAGAGGACTGAGTGCACGAAGCCCTCAAGTCACAAGACCCCTGAGAGAGGCATGATAGAATGGCCGGAGACCCCAGCAAGATCACCGTATGGACCGGTTACTTCGATTCCAGACTCTCGAGATCCGCTGGACGTAGGGTCAGCAGGGGGTCTAGTATTCCACAGCCCACTTTAGATGCCGTGGCTTGGGCTGCCAACAAGGCTGGAATCAGGAAGACTAAGAAACAGCCCGAGGCAAGCCATCCTTCGAGGCCATTCGCCAGGGAGGGGAGGCTGATACTATCCTCCAGTGACGCTTTGGAAGCCACTGGTGAATCAAGTAAAGAGGGGGTACTCAGAGTGATCGGAGCTGTCATGCGAGAACAGATGATTAAGTCGAAAGAGGAAGGCAGTAAGGAGTCCTCCTCCCCCTCCAAGGGCAGTCGTCAGAAGAGGGGTCAGAGGAAGTCCTTCAGACAGAAGTCCGGTGGGCAGAGGAAGAGGAAGTTCGGTAGGAAGT
Source organism: uncultured Candidatus Poseidoniales archaeon (assembly GCA_964016325.1). Classification (GTDB taxonomy): domain Archaea; phylum Thermoplasmatota; class Poseidoniia; order Poseidoniales; family Thalassarchaeaceae; genus MGIIb-O5. The sequence goes on from CAXHFZ010000086.1 coordinate 775, forward strand.
GATTCACTGTTTTCGATTGAAGCGGGAGTTCCCGACGTCGATACGTACCTACAGCTACGTGAGAAGGCTGGAATGAGGGCTAGGACGATTCAAGGTGCCACCAAGGGACTTGGTTCAGAGCTTTTCTCTGTCATTCTGAGAGTGAGCGAATCTGGGGAGGCAGTAGGAATGGGTCGAGTGGTCGGAGACGGGGGGACGGTCTTCCACATCTGCGATATGGCTGTTGAGGAGAAGTGGCAGGGTAAAGGGGGCGGGACCATGATAATGAACTCCCTGATGGAGTATATCCTCGAGGAGGCATCCCCGCAGTCGTACATCAATCTCATGGCTGATGTCGACGGTTTCTACGAGAGATGGGGATTCAAGCCCACTGTTCCAAACTCCAGAGGAATGTTTCTCAGGATCTCGGATAGTTGATTTCGTTTTAGCACCAGATAAGTAGCATGACCGCGTCCGTTGGTCATGGAAACGGGATTAGTCGGCAAGGTGGTTCTCGTCACTGGCGGGGCTGGTGGCATCGGCCAGTCCATTTGCAGAGCATTCTCCACCGAGGGAGCTAGGGTAGTCGTTCACTACCACGAGTCCGAGGAGTCAGCGATAGAGCTGGCCGAGGAGCTTGGAGGAGTGGCTGTGGGCGCTGATCTCAGAGACCCACTGGAAGCAACCAGGTTGATCTCGGAAGTAATCTCTGAGCTTGGCTCGCTGGACGTTTGCATAGCTAACGCAGGTAGCTACCCTCCAGTCTCCAAGCCCCTCTGGGAGATCGACCCAATCAGGTGGTCAGAGACCATGGCGGCTAACCTCGGAGTGACTGTGAACACCGCGCGCTCATTCCTGTCTCACGCCTCCAAGGCGAAAGCTGGATCGATGGTAATGGTGGGGTCGACTGCTGGTATCTATGGGGAGTCTGGGCACTCTGACTATGCAGCGGCCAAGGGAGCCATCACGTCCGGCCTCCTGATGTCCCTCAAGAATGATGTCTCGGATCTGGGAGGCGTGAGGGTGAATTCTGTCGCTCCCGGGTGGACTGTGACACCGAAAAAGTTGGAGCAGGGCGTTGATGATGAGATGGTGGAAAGAGCCACTGCGACTATGTCTCTCAAGAAGCTCGCAACCCCCGAAGACGTCGCCAGTATGGTTGTCATGCTCTCATCCGACAGCATTTCGGGCCACATCACTGGTCAGGTCATCGAGGTAGCAGGCGGAATGGAAGGGCGCCTGATACCCTAGCTGTTGAGCCACTCCGCCAGGTGAGGCATTACTTTGGACGACTTCGTGATAACACCCATGTGCCCACCGGGAACATATTCGACCCTGGAATCTGGGAGTACTCTGGAAAGTAGGGAGCAGGCCTCGAACTGATGTGGAGGGGTTTCATCGCTGAGGGTGATTAGGATCGGGTTTTTGATTTCAGCGTAGAACGACGGAGGGGTCTTGTCGTAGCAAAGCATCCTGACCTCGCTGAGTATCTTCGGCTGTAGCTCTCTCCACATGTCCCTACGGATATCCAACATGGAGTCCCACGCACCCTGCACGTTCCAGTAGTCGACGAAGTCCCTCAGGAAGTCCTCTGGGTCCAGTCCCTCTGTGAAGAATGTCTCGACAACCTCCCCGAACTCGTTCTTGAGGTCCTCCCTTTCCGTATGCTGGAGGCATCCCCAGACAGTTGGCTCATGGAACGCCATCCTCCTAATCTTCTTAGGATGGTTGACAGCTAACATCAGTCCGATGAAGCCTCCATATGAGTGGCCGAGAATATCGACTTGTCCATCCTCCTTCAGCAGTAGACTCTCTGCGGCGAGGTAGTCCGTCCACGAATCTATATCCCCTTCACCCTTCCAATTTCCGGACTTGGGGTAGCACAAGTAGTGGGGGCATAGGATCCTCCTGCCCTCGATAAGAGGTAGCATATCCCTCCATTGCCTGGAGTCAAGACCAGTACTACAGAGCATCAGAACAGTAGGCTGTTCTCCTTCAATCTCAAGATAGTGGAAACTGTGTCCATTGACCTGGATGTTTGGCATTATGCATCGACCTCGTTAACTTCTTTGGAGAATTTGCTCATGAAATCCCACATAATCTGATGAGTATCGTACAGGCCTTGATTACCTGCACAGGTCCAAATGAAATCATAGGGTACCCCATCGCATATGTCGTTCACATAGAGATTGTGCCCCCCAATGTGAGAAGTTAGGAGCACGACCTCAGTGCCATTCTCACACGATGTGAAACTCTGGATGCTGTATACTGACCCCGGCTGATTTGAATCGGGTAAAAATCCCTCACAATTATTGTAGTTGGCCCAATCGTAAAGATTCTCAAGAGCCCCATTCTGGACCGCCTCTATGGTCCTGGCATCTTCCTCAAACAATGTCAACCTTCCTGAATTGGAGTATTGGGCAATCTCATCAAGGAACCCATGCATCTCCATTACTGGGATAGGGGAATATGCTGAGTTGTCAGTGAAGCCTAGATACCCGGATGTGCAAGCTACAGCAGCTATCAGATGGCTTGCTTCTAATGCCATTCGTTGTGACATTTGACATCCATTGGACCATCCAGTGAAGTATACTCTATTTTCATCGACTGGGTACATAGTGGTGATGTTCTCTATTAGCTCGACTAGGAATCCGGAATCATTTATTTCTTGCGCCTTGGCATCCCCACAGCAAACCCCTGCATTCCATGATTCTTGATTTTCACCGAATGCACCGCTATTCGGAATAGCGAGCCCCTCGGGGTGGACCACTATTGCACCTACCTGATCAGCCAATGATGTAATACTAGTGTAGTTTCTCATTTCAAAAGACGATGCGGCCCATCCATGTAGCTCGAAAATGATGGGTGATTTAGCGGACAAATTGATGTTTTCAGGGAAATACATCAACCAGCATCGTTCCCATCCCTCAAACTCAAAACACTGGTAAGTATCAGAATCAGGGACATCCAGATTGATATCGACCTCCTCATCTGGGGCTAGTTCAACATCTTCTCGTGTGCCAGTGCAACCTGCCAGTGTTGATGAAAATAAAATTACTGTGAGGAGTATCGAGCAGGTTCTCCTCATGGTATGTTGAGAGGGCGGTGGCAAATTAATCTGACCCTGAATACATTATCCCAAGACTGTGATGTACGTTTACCCTGTCTTGGCCGTCCTCTATTATCAAGTGAATCTCGTGGACGGACAGTGGTCCGAAGTGAAGGGTCCTCCAGAAACCTGTATCGCCGTTCCCTATGTTCTCTGCCGCAGTCTGACACACGCCCTCTTGGTTGACTACGTCCCATCTCACATCCACATCCCTGCCATCGAAGTCTATGACGCTGGGGTTTTGGACCGTGGAGTTCAGTAGGAAGTGGGAGGGTATGGGGCCTTTATTACCGGGCGTTGAGTCAAAAATGAACTCCTCTGGGGTCCCAGTGTCGTTCTCGTACCAATCGATGTGCTGTTCTATCATTACCTCGATCACTTGATCGAGTCTGTTACCGTCATGGTCGATTCCGAAGGCCGTGACGCTGTAGAGTCCGTGAACGGTGAACTCGACGGTGATCTCCGAAGCATCGACTGAGTCAGTGATAATAGGCTCAATACCGTCCTCCGGCACTATTCCAAAGGAGGACCCATGCCCGTAGTTGGCTGACTCCGAGAAGTCGAAGGTGATTACCGGGAACGAATTGCTCCTCTGAATACCATCTTCATATGATGTCAGAATCATCCCGTACTGGGAATCTGCCTCGACATTGAGATCGAAGCCTGAGGAGTCGTCACTGGCTAGACCCATACACCCAGAGAGCAGTAACAACGGCACAATCAAGGCTGATGAGGAGAGCGTCACGAACTCGGACCTTGGTCTTCTCATGATTGAAAGGATGAGGATTTCTAGATTAATGTGACTGCCTTTCGCATTAACTGGGGGCCGGAGGAATGAGTCGGGTCAAGTGTTCTCATAATCCTCTAGTACCACCTTACAATCCCTGCACCTGTATCGGCCGTTTCCCCTTCTGACCCTAGGGTACCTGTTCCCACAGGACGGGCACACCCAATGCCATTTGGCAGACCTCTCACGGAGGTGAATGCCGAACTTCTCGCTCATCGACCTGGCCTCGGTATCGGGCCAAAGCGACTCAAACTCCCTGAACTCCCTTCCGTGATCGTAGATGCCGAGGGCGTGGAGGTACTCGTGGTAGAGTAGGAAGTCGGCGTACCTAGACCACATATCCGTTAAGGCGTAGGGGTGGATGTCTATGCACCTGACATCGGAGGGGGTCACCCCATCCTTCTTCCTGACGCCCCTCCTGTATCTGCATACTGCATGGAGTCTAGTGGCATGTTTCCTGAGCGTGCCAAGCGGAATGTCTCCCAGTGAGTCCAGATCAAAATGACCCAGTTCCTCAATCGTCCGCATCTTCCGTATGACTGCAACTGATCTATCTGAGAGTCTCACAGCCTGCAATCGAGTGAGCCGGTTATTGATAACTATCTAGGGGTTAAGAGATAAATGTGGAATCTGACATTGTATTAAGTAGGCTTTTAGTGTCGTGGATTCATGAACAATTTGAAGCTAAAGTCAAGATCTATCGCCATTACAGTGACTCTGCTCTCCCTGGCCCTGACCGGATGCATGGGTACTGAAGAGGGAGCGGAGGTTCCTCAACAGCCAGCTAATAGCGGAGATCTCAGTGAGTGGGGGGTCTACTACACTGCTAGCATCTCTGATCTTCCCGATTGCACAGATGAGCACTCCGGAAAGCTCTACTTCATCGGTAATGATGCTGGCTTTGTCGCCTGCATGGAAGGAGTCTGGGAGGAAATAAGCCTCAGTGGTGAACCTGTCTCTTATACACATCTCCGAGCCCACGAGACTCAGTAGGAT
>CAXHFZ010000087.1:0-5611 GCA_964016325.1 uncultured Candidatus Poseidoniales archaeon
CCATTTCCCAGACCCGATATGTTACTCCTGGTGGCTGGTGCCAATTCCTCCAAACTAGCAAAGGAGTTGTCATGGAATACCTCCACCCTAGATGAGTCGCTGATATTCACCTCGGGCGTATCTCTGAATCTTCTAATGGACGCCCCCTCGATCTTGAGTAACGTGCCCGGCTCGTGATCGAAATCGGACCAAGATAGCATTCCGATACTGCCGGTGGCATCGGCCAATCGTCCCCTAACGACATTTAGTTGCCCGGATCCATCTCTCTTCACAATAACGTCCTTCTTGGTAGATAGGACTCTGGCGACTATACTGACGAAGCCCTCTGACTGGGAAGCCTTCTCGATACTGATTGGTTCGTCGGATGGTTGTACATTGGCTTGACCGCCCTCCCTCAAGACTGAAATTCTAGATGTCCTATTGATGTTGATTGATTTCTTGTCGTTCCACTCGTTTACAGATACTCCTTCCAGCCTTACTACCGAGCCAGGAGCTAGGTTCTGGCTATGCCCTCCCCAGTCTTTGTAATCCCATCGCTCTCTCTTATCCCCTGGCTCCCATGGATTATCTTCTATCCATCCGAAAGCAATCTGTCTCTCTTCCCCATTCTTCATTTTCTGCATTCTGGGGGTGTAAGAGACTACTGCAACTTCAACCGTAACGTTCCTGTCCTCTGACCCAAGCTCTGAGAATCGATCGACTTTCTTGATATCAGGAGATGAGGACCTAGAGGAAGGCGAACCGGTTACTTCGATTCCAGCGGCAGCTTGGAACTTTCTGATGACGGACCTCAGAGCGTCTTCAGGAGGGATCAGAAACTCCTCCTCATATCTCCTGAATTCCTCAATAATCTCGTTCTCGTCAGCGTCCTTACATTCTTGCTTCACCGTAGCTACTAGGTTTGCATACTTTCCTTCAACCGTCATTTCTCAGCCTCCTAAATGAGGAAGGCTGAGTCTAATTGGCCCGAATTCACGATTTCCGATATCTCGGCAACTGGCAGTGATTCAAGGGTGATACTGCAACGTGCGGTTTGGGGAAGACTCAGCACTTCATCACCTCAGGTTATGCAGGTTTCCATCGGCGGTACATGAAGGTGTTCATTGGAGGTTGGTCTGAAACCGACGTGATTAATCGGAATGACCCCCTCTCCCGTCCGTGGGCGTCGGCGAGTTTTGCAGATTTGGAATTCTGACTGCATCGGACAGGGCTAGCTCGGGCGAGTACGAAGACTTGAGTGGCCCAGCCATCGAAGGGTTCCTAGAAGAAGCACTTACATCTCCTTGGGAGGTAGAGAGAGTCATAGTTCCCGATGAAGAGAACGAGATAGCCTCCTCGTTGATTGATATGGTCGATAACAAGGGTTGCTCGGTGGTCGTTACCACGGGCGGAACTGGTCCCTCTCCGAGAGACGTGACTCCTGAGGCGACCACTAGCGTCTGTCAAAAGATGCTTCCTGGATTTGCGGAGAAGATGCGTTCTGTTTCGCTGAATTACGTACCTACAGCGATTTTATCCAGGCAAGTCGCTGGAATCAGAGGAGAATCTCTGATAATTAATCTTCCCGGGTCGCCCAAGTCGATAAGGGAAATCTTGGATGCCGTTTTCTCGGCAGTGCCATACTGCGTGGATCTAGTTGGTGGCCCATACATCACCACAGATTCGCATGTTGTAGAGGCATTCCGTCCAGCTCATGCAAGACGCGAATGATTGAACATGTGATGGCCACTCGGAGGGCCATGGCGAAGATGAAGTCTGGAGATATTTCCAGCGATAGAGGGAATGATGAATTACGTGAAATGGATGTGACTTTGGACTTCACGCCCAACGCCCTGTCCTCACTACTGTACAGGCAGGGCGACACTATCGTCTTGATTTGCGTTACCAAGGCCCCCTCTCTTCCACGGTGGTTTCCAAAGAACTCTGACCGAGGCTGGGTTCATGCCGAGTATTCCCTACTTCCCGGTTCGACAGATTCCAGATTCAGGAGAGAGAGGAATGGTGCCAAGGGCAGGACAATGGAGATTGAAAGACTGATAGCCAGATCTCTCAGAGGGGCTGTAGACTTAGAGGCCCTTGGCCCTGTAGCACTAACTGTTGACTGCGATATTTTGAATGCCGATGGGGGAACTAGGTGTGCATCAATAACTGCGGCGTGCATGGGGTTGAGGCTCGCTGTTCGTCGACTCATAGAGTCAGGAGAATGCCTTCCGAGGGAGCTTCGTCCGTCCAGGGATGATATCTCCAACGGGTGGACTGCCCCTAATCTCTCAAAGGAAGAGATGCGTGCTCATGAGAATCTGGTAATGCCTAATGACGTATCCGCAATCAGCGTCGGACTCATAGACGGGGAGGTTTATCTCGATCTGGATTATGTCCTGGACAGTAATGCAGACGTGGACATGAATGTTGTCGGAACTAGCGACGGTATGCTAGTCGAGGTGCAGGGAACTGGAGAGGAATCAACGTACTCTCGCGAGCAGTTTGACTCTCTGATGGATATGGCGGAAGTCGGACTGGAGAGGCTCCACAAGATACAGGTCGATACATTGAGTGGGAACTGACATAGCCAATACCAATGAGAATAATGGTGGGACTGGCCGGACTTGAACCAGCGGCCTCCGCATCTTCAGTGCGGCGCTCTCCCAGCTGAGCTACAGTCCCGTAGCGACCTTCCCACAATGGTCATGGCTTCAAGTCTTCCTAGGACCGGGAGATTGCATCTGCTCCAGTATTTTCTCGTAAACAATAGCATAAAAGCGTAAATTTGGTCTTAGGTCCATGACAGTCGCAGTCCTATGGTTTAGGAAATCCCTCAGGCTTCACGATAATGAGGCACTGACCTGGGCCTGTAGTTCCGATGAAATCGACAGCATACTGCCAATTTTCATCTTTGACGAAGAAGATCTCAGAGGAGAAAGAGGGGGCCTGGGGTTTAACAGATTGAGTTTCATCAGTCAATCCCTCAGAGATCTTGACAACAGACTCAATGATAATCTTGGATTGCGCCTGAGGATATTCTCTGGAAATTATCTGGAAGTATTGGGAAATATCCGGGAGCACCTAGAAGGAGAGAAAATATGCTTGGCATACGAGTACTGCTCGGAGCCCAGACTCAGGAATTCTGAAGTGATCCTGAGGGATTGGTCGAGGATTTCTGATGATTTCAAGACTAAGGCATTCCCTGCCGGACACACGCTCTTGGACATTGAAGAGGTTGTAGGATCCAAGGAGTTCAAGAAGCCTAAATCGATGAAGGACATGGAAATAATCTTCAGAAGGCACCTCGATGTAAACTCACTGGGGTTCTATGACGTAGGAGACCCTCTCCCAGTTCCGAATAGCTCTAAATCGATGAACACTGTTAGCCTATCGGGGAGTGTCATGGAAATATCTGATCTGGAAAGTTCCATCATGAGGATTTATCCAGACAGGGAGGATGATATCCAATACTTCAGGGGAGGGGAAACAGAAGCATTGGAAAGACTCAGGAATAAAGTCACAGATAGAGTACAATTTGTCAATGATTTCAGGAAGCCAAAGACTGTATCTACGAATTCAAAAGATGATCCCAGAGAGCCCAGTACGACTGGACTATCCCCTTACCTGAGTAGTGGATGCCTGTCTGCTAGAATGCTGTGGAGAGAGTGTGAGAAATCCTATCTGACTGGTAACCATACAAAGCCTCCTGAGTCATTGCACGGGCAGATGATTTTCAGAGAGATGTTCTACCTACTTTCTAGATCTGTGGAGAACTGGGATAGTGATGTCGGAAATGAAAGCTGTATAGAAGTGGAATGGGATGAATTCGACAGAGAAAAAATCTCAGCATGGGAGACAGGGAATACCGGGTATCCGTACATTGATGCTATGATGAGGCAACTGGACAAGACCGGATGGATGCACCATCTGGGCAGACATGCAGTATCGTGCTTCTTGACCAGAGGTCAGTTGTGGCAGAACTGGACTCATGGTAGGGACGTGTTCGAAAGGAAGCTACTCGACAGCGACTGGGCGCTGAATAACGGAAATTGGCTATGGCTTGCTGGAGTGGCCCCGTTCTCCATGCCTTATTATCGGATATACAACCCATGTCCCGATTCTAAATCCAGTCTGAACGTAGAGACTGTTAACGCAGATTTCATCAGATACTGGGTCCCAGAGGTTCGGTCATTTCCATCAAAATATATTTTCGAACCGCACTTAGCCCCAGCTTCTGTTCAAAGAACATCGAACTGTATCATTGGAGAAGACTACCCCTTCCCAATTGTAGATAGAAAACTCAGTAGAAAGGAGAATCTTATTCGATTCAAGTCCAGTCTCCAAACATGATTTTCTATACAAATTGGTTTGAAACTGGGATTTATACTTGTACTATCTATTGTACATGCATGTCCGTGGACGTGGTCTGGTTCAAGAGAGACTTGCGGACGAGGGACCATGTCCCGTTACTCAGCGCCTCACTTTCCGGAAGACCGGTGATCTGCTTGTACATCCTTGAAACCGAGAGGCTTGAGCAGAAGGATACGGACCCTATTCACATCCAGTGGGAGCTTGATTGTGCAGCTGACCTATCTAGAACTCTCAATGACTCAGGGGCATTCTTGCACTACGGTCTGGGCGATGCCACCGAAGTACTGGAGGCGATACATTTGGAGCATGGCATTGAGAGGCTTCTCTCGCATGAGGAAACTGGAAACACATGGTCGTATTCGAGGGACATCAGTGTGTCTAATTTTTGTAAAACGAAGGGGATTAAGTGGATCGAATACCCCAACAACGGAGTCGTTAGAAGACTCGGGAATAGAGACGGCTGGAAGAGAGAGAGGGATAAGAGAATGCGTGATCCCTTGAGCTCTCCTCCAATGTTCAAGGAGTGCATTCCCTTTGACGGGTCAGTACCGGCATTAGATGATATTGGCTTCACATCTAGAGAGTTGTTGTACAGGCCTCGACCCGGGGAAAGAGCTGCGATTGACAGGCTAGATTCATTCCTAGAGAGAGACAGCAAGGAATACAGGTGGGCCATCTCAAGTCCTGTTCTCTCCGTAAAGCATGGCTCTGGCTTGTCTCCGTACTTCTCATCTGGCTCCCTCTCAATGAGGAGAGCTGTCCAGAAAACCAATTTGAGAATCGATTGGATAAGGAAAAATAAATCGCAAGTTGAGGGTCATGGGGAATGGATCAAAAGCCTCTCTTCATTCAGAAGGAGGCTAGCATGGAGATGTCACTTCATCCAAAAAATGGAGATGAAATCTGACCTGGATACTGTAGCACAAAATCCCATTATAGACCGTAACATGAACAGGGAAATGGATATTGAGAAGTTTACCAGATGGAAGTCTGGAAAGACTGGGTGGCCTTTCTTGGATGCCTGTATGAGGCAATTGAGTTCCACGGGTTGGATAAACTTCAGAATGAGGGCGATGATAATGTCGGCGGCTTCATACAATTTGTGGCTACCTTGGAGAGAGACTGGATCGTACCTAGCTAGGCAGTTCATCGACTATGAGCCAGGAATACACTGGTCACAGGTAGGGATGCAGTCAGGGACTACTGGGATTAACACAATCAGGGCATACTCCATGACGAAACAGGGAAGAGATCAAGA
>CAXHFZ010000088.1:0-5585 GCA_964016325.1 uncultured Candidatus Poseidoniales archaeon
CGTTGAGAACGAATGGAATCAATGGCATCCCCATTGGTGCCGGGCCTCCGGCCTCTTAATACCAATGAAATCGAATTCAGCGCCACTCGATCTATTCCTAGCCCTGTTCTTCTCTATGACAGTAGGGTCGAATCTGGACGAGTGACAGATACAGAACAGTTTGCTTCCCCCAGAGTCAGTTCCGCTTGGAACCCATTGGTCTTCAGTAAACTCATTTGTAACCAGCTGCCACCCTGGGATGCAACAAAGGTGCGTACACCTTGAAAATATCAGTATCAGATTGTCGTGTATGGAAAGAGACTGATATTGGGGATCCTCATCTAACTCGTATCCCGAGCCTACATATGATCCGTCCGCCGTGTACCCATCCATAAATTGGAATCGTGGCTTGTCCTCAATTAGGGCACTGCCCTTATTCTCTTCATGTGGTACGTAAACTGCATTTACTGGCATTCCGGACCACACTCCCTGGGCAGCGGACATCCCTGTGGAGGAGCTGGAAGCTGCATCCACGAAAGATTGGTAGGTCATGGGCTCAAGATGTCTATCTCCGTACCAGACACTATCCTCTGCGCCGGTGGGCACCCAGTACCTCACGGCAGTATCTCCCCCATCTGCTTCTGCTTCGCCCATTAGTAAAGCAGCAAACCCTACGCTCCCAATGCTAGCCACGGTAATCGCACCAGCGGCAGTATTGAAGGAGTGCCTCATGAACTCTCGTCTATCTATTAGACGACCCTCTCCGGAGGAATCTTCCGAGTTGGAAGAAGTATCTCTAAGTGTGAATTTCCTTGCCATGTTTACACCTTATATTCCTTCCATGATTCTGGATCTTTTGCAGTGATATACTTGTTTCTCCTGCTCTTCACGATTACTATGTCTGGCATGACATACTTCATGTATATTATTCCCAGTATTATTATGGTGAGCAATAACATCCCCAGGAAGAAGGACAGCATCTGTTGATCCCATTTGTTGTAGAGTCCATAGGAAAGTGAACCGGCCCAGTATAGCGACCAAATTATCCCCCAGAGTCCTACCAAGATTATTAGCCATGAATCTCCCGATGGAGAGACGCTAGCTCTGACAATGGCCCCGGCAGGAGCCTCGTTGAAAACTCCGTGTTCGATTGCAGTCTCATAGGCTTCCTCTGAAAGGGAGATTCCATCAAGGGCATCTCTTGCATCTTCTACGCTCACCTTTCCCGAGGCTACTTCTCTGAGCATCTTCATCACTACATCATCTTTCATCACTGATCACCTCTCCTCTGATGCTTTATCCTCAGTCTCAGGAGATTACTCCTGCCCTCATAATGTCTGGAGAATCCATACCTCAACATCAATCCACAGAAGACAATCACAATAACAACAGCCGCGAAGCCGAGTAGACCGAGCCAATGTGCTCTCATACCAGCTCCCATGTGGTGTAGGTCAACGCCTTCTTCTACAGGTGCCGGTGGCTCTATGTCACCATTACCCACGAATACAGTTCGAGTCCCTCCAAAATCGCCCTCATCTATGGACGCACTTAGCCTGTTCCACCTGTCAAGTTGTGAGGGAATTCCATCTCCGTTTACCGAGTTCCCGGCCAGCCAAATCGTAACAACGCCGGTGCCCTCATCAGGAGCGGTCCACGTGATGTGCCAAGTTCGGTCTGATACCTTTGATCCTGAATTACTGTGAGTGAGCGAAGCAAGATCGTCTTCCCAGTTGTACATCAAGGATTCAAATCCAGCTGAGGCGGATAGGGTGCCCTCGCTAACTCTCATGGAGAATCCACCGGTATAGGAAGACGTATCCGCCACAGGGCCTCCAATGATTTGAATTGACATTTCATAGGAGTCTCCTGGTTGGTACCGATGAGGGACATCGGTCAATATTAGTGTGACAGAATTATCGGGCTCCTCAGCATGACATGTGCATCCTGCAAGCGCCACATCTCCCTCATTATTCGCATCGCCTCCTATGCCTGTAGGATTTGCCTGTGACCCGCCTGCCGTTAACACAGCGACAATGGTGATGGCCAGTACCTTCCTTACGGTGAGCACACTCGACGCCATTCACAACACCTTTGGTGTAGTGTCCACCAGAAAGGGGGCTATTAACGTTGCATTATCCCACTGTCTGTCTGTCACACTAAACCGGCCATTTCTGATAGTATGCCATCACACCAAACTAATATGCCATGTCTCAGAGGGAGCGATATGTCAGGGCCCGTTTGGAGGAATGTGTACAATCTCAATGAGGACCAGATATCGAAACTTGACGAGGCCGAGGACCTTATGGAAATGATGAGGATCGGTCCTGCTGAAAAAATACTCATCGAACTTCTCGAGCAAGAACCAGAATGCGTTCCGGTGCTGAACGTTATGGCACATCTCCAGGGTAGGTATCTATCAGACTTCGAGGAAGCTGTAAAATTCTATGACATGGTACTCACAATAGAACCTGACAATGCATGGGCGAGAGATGAAAGAAGACGCTACACGAGATATTCCAACTATGATTGAGCAATTCTATACACCTACCCCATACTCGAGGTTTGTGAATGACGGAGAAGTCCTAATAGCCGGAGTCGGAGGCTTGGGTTGTATATGGGCTACCGAGGCTCATTCAAGATGTTCAGAATTATCCGAGTTACTGTTGATCGATGCCGATGAAAGCTCTTTCGAAGGTGCTAATGAGGCTAATTGCTTGTATCTCGATGCGGGAGGAGAGGGCAGAGGCGCTGCCGCGCTACCTTCAATGGCAACACACAGGCTGAGAAATGGTATTGACTCAATATCTTCACTACTTGAGGAGGCTGAGGTGCTGATCCTGTTGACTGGCTTGGGAGGGGGAATGGGGTCCGGTGCTTCGGGGGAACTGGCAAGGATAGCAAACCAATACGGTTGCATGGTTCTTTCTATCGCAGGCCTTCCTTTTGCCGAACAGCCACTAAGGTGCTCCATTGCTGAGGCGGCAATCCCTTCATTAGACACGAATTCTAGCGTGTGTATCAGAGTCAGTATGGAGAGATTAGCCTGGCAGTCCAAGAGTAGGAAGACAAATTGGATGACTGGGTCAGGTTGGATAGCGGAACTCGTTGAAGGACTTGTTACTACTCTGGCTAGTGTTGGAAGAATAAATTTAGATTTAATGGATATGAGAGCAATAATTAACAAGGAAGGAAATGCTACTTTGATAGTTGGAACAGGTGCATCTGAGAATCCCAAATCAGTAGTCGAGATGGCCAGAAATTCACCTCTAAATGACATTCCAGTAGAAGGAGCGAAAGGTTGTATGATTCAAGTTGAAGGAGGCCCGGATATGACTCTAGCACACCTGACAGAATTGACCGACTCATTCGTATCATCCATGGACCCGGATTGCCAAGTAATCATGGGAGCCAGAGTTAGTGATGAGATGGTAGGCAAGCTAAGGCTCGTCGCTGTAGTTAGTGGGATTTAGGCTTCATTAATTAACTGAAATCCTCTCTCAGTATCATGGCTAAGGTCAGTAAGGCCAATAGGGGAAAAAATAGATGGATAGGCCTGCATATCAACCAGAAGCCCATTTCTAGGGCCGTATTGGAAGATAATCTAGGTAAGATTATGGGCAATATCAACTGGAAATTATTTGATTTGATTGATCATGAAACGCATACTCTAGCAATTTTGAGAACACCACTTGAGGATAGCTTGGAAGCAAAAGAAAAAATTAATTCTACTGACGGCATATATACCCTAACCACATCAGGGAAGATTAGGCTTGTAAGACAGAGATTGGGTATCAACAAATAGCTAAATTAATGGAAATTTCCACTTTATTTTATGAGCATCTGAAACAAAGACTTCCCTGTCGTCGACTTCCACGGACAAGAATCCATCCTTGTTCAGTCCAATAACCCTTACACTTTCATTCTCAATCTCGGCTACTACGCCTCTCGAAAGACTGGCCGATATTGCCTTCCAGCCAGAAATTTCCAGGCATCTCTGATCAAGATCTGGTACCATTTCAAGTCTTTCAAGAATTCCAGAAACCCTACTGTCCACCATTCTGAATACTTCTTTTAGGGTAACATCGCCAATTGTATCGCTCCACCCCATGCAAGAAATTCCATTAACCAACCTTGGTGTTGAATTAATGCCGATACCTATCCTAAACCCGGGATTAGAACTATTCGCTTCAATCATTATCCCCCCTATTTTCTCCCCTCGGATAGAGATCAAGTCATTTGGCCACTTCAATTCACAATTAAGTATCTCTGAAACAGCAGCGCCAATCCCTATCTGTAATATTCCGGGGGTGGAAATCTCAGTTAACTCTCTGTTGATTTTCCATGATGCCAATAAATCTCCTGGAACAGACTCCCATTTTGATCCTCTCCTTCCTCTGCCAGAAAGCTGGTCTGCTACAATCAGTCTCTGCCATCCCTTATCCGGCAAATGAATCACTCTATCCATCGCAGAATCACATATTTCCTCAAAAATTTCTTTTGATCCCGAACCGGTTCTCCACAAAGCAATAACCTCTAATCTCTCATCACCAATTCTTTCCATTTCGAGTGATCTACAAGACCACCCAGACCTCAACCAGTCTCTGGGACTACTGGGACTAATTGGGTCCGTTCTGAAAAGAAGAACGACCGTCAAATCATCATTGTTCCTAACTTTCAGACTTTTCAATAACTCTTCAGACCAGCCACCATCTTTCAAATCAGTCAGTGACGCCTCCTCGATAGGTTCCAAAGCTGGCTCATCAGGATTTGGGGGATCGAGATATGGTAGATTCCATACAATCAACTTAGTTCCATCTGGGACGCTCCACCCATCCTCTCCGACCCCGCCTTCTCTGATTGTTACGTTTTTCTCCAATCCATATCTTTCGATATTAGCTCTAGAACATGCTACAGCATATGGATTGACATCATATGATAAAACACTCCAGCCCAGAGTAGAAAGTGCCATGGAGACTACGCCCGAGCCACATCCTATCTCTATTGCATCCGATGCATCACCCTTCAGTCTTGAAATAGCCTTGCATAGTAATTTGGTGTCTTCACGAGGGGGATAAACGGTCGGAGCTACATCGATATCCCAAGGGCCGAAATTTTCCATTTCAAATTTAATTCTCTTCATGCAAATTACAACCTAGCTCAGCTTTCAAAACATTGATTTTTCATCAGTAAACCTTATTTGCGGGCATCATAAATTAATTTTCGTTCTCTTCATGCGGGAGGGTACCCGGCCACTGCTAGCCTTGCTCTTGCCGGTAGGTTCAAAAATACCCCCTCGGTCCGAGTATAGCCCAGCATCAGCCATGGGCCTGTAGCTTAGTCAGGTAGAGCACCGGGCTTTTAACCCGGTGGCCGGGGGTTCGAATCCCCCCGGGCCCGCCTGCTAGCTACGGGCCTGTGGTTAATTCTGGACACCGAGGCGGGAAGTAATATGGCAGTAAAAAGCTCAACTAAAAAGAGGCTTATCGAACTCGGAGTTTCCGAAGAACACGCACACAAACTTGCTGATGATGCAAACATGGATGCAATCAAAAGGATGACCGTCGAAGAAGTTGCTAAAAAGGTGGGCTTGGAGTCGGGCGCCTCAG
>CAXHFZ010000089.1:0-5521 GCA_964016325.1 uncultured Candidatus Poseidoniales archaeon
ACTGGCCAAGAGGGGAAGATAGTCAATAACATGTACATTGAGTCTGGTTGCGATATTGATCACGAATTCTATCTAGCTATTCTTGTGGACAGGGATAGAAAATCTGTTCTTGTTATGGCCTCGACAGAGGGAGGAATGGACATCGAAGAAGTGGCTGAAAAAAATCCAGAAGCGATTCATAAAATTTGGGCTGATCCTTCTCTTGGACTTCGTGATGATGATTGTGCCTCACTGTCAGGCTCACTGGGACTTTCTGGAGCTTCGTCGGTTCAGATGATCAAAATGCTGAATTCTCTTTACGCAATGTTCATTGAGAAAGACTGTTCAATGATAGAGATTAACCCCCTTGTTAGGACAAAAGATGGCTCTATGGTAGCCTTGGATGCCAAGGTGGGCCTAGATGAGAATGCAAACTTCAGACATCCCTGGAGGGACAACGTGAGAGATCTCTCTGAGGAGGAGGATGTTGAGATTAGGGCGAATGACCTCGGCCTTTCTTATGTGAAACTTGACGGAAACATAGGGTGCCTAGTTAACGGCGCTGGTCTTGCTATGGCTTCCATGGATGTTATCAAGCTATACGGCGGAGAACCCGCTAACTTCCTAGATATCGGTGGCGGTGCCACCAGAGAGTCAATCACTGCGGCCTTCCAAATTATTCTGGAGGACAAAAATGTTGAAGGAATCCTAGTGAATATATTCGGAGGGATAATTCGATGCGATATGGTTGCAATGAGCGTTATTGAAGCTTCGAAAGAACTGGGTTTGGAAGTTCCGCTGGTAGTACGCTTCTCTGGAACTAACCATGAAGAAGGAAAGGCAATACTAGATAGCAATGAAATCTCAATACACACAGTTAGCTCACTCTCTGAAGGAGCGAGAAAAATCGTGGACCTGATAGGGGGTAATAATTGATGGCAATCTGGATTGATGAGGAAAGTAAAATCCTGATACAGGGCATTACTGGTAAGCAAGGTACCTTCCATGGAACCAGAATGGTCAGATACAACACCAACGTCGTGGGAGGGGTTACGCCAGGCAAAGGAGGCCAAGAGGTCCATCTGGACGGTCAACGGGTACCAGTATACAACGATATGAAGGAAGCTGTATCCGAAACTGGTGCCGATGTGAGCGCGATCTACGTTCCTGCACGGTTCGCCGCTGCTGCGATTCATGAGGCCGCAGAGGCATTCAATGAGAACGGTGGCGGACTGATTGTCTGCATTACTGAGGGAATACCAACATTGGATATGATAAGGGCCGTAGACAAAGTCAGCAAGTTCGAAAGTGTCAGACTGATCGGGCCCAACTGTCCTGGTATAATATCCCCTGGATTGGATGGCGGTTGTAAGGTTGGAATAATGCCGGCATTTATTCACAAGAAAGGCAGAATTGGGATAGTTTCTAAATCTGGAACTCTTACTTACGAGGCGGTTGCTCAGACGATGAGCGTTGACGAAGGTCAGACCACTTGCGTGGGCATTGGAGGGGACCCGGTTAGTGGTACGGGATTCATCGATTGCCTAAGCGCGTTTGAAGAGGATCCTGAGACAGTAGCAGTGGTTCTGATAGGGGAGATAGGTGGCTCTGCTGAAGAAGAGGCCGCAGAATGGGTTTCTGAAAATATGAGTAAACCAGTAATTGGATTCGTGGCTGGCTCTACTGCTCCTCCTGGGAAGAGGATGGGGCATGCAGGTGCGATAATATCAGGGGGCAAGGGAACAGCATCCGAGAAATTCGCCGCTTTTGAGAAAGCAGGGATATATGTGGCCAGAGATCCATCTGAAATTGGACAAGTACTAGTTGGGGCATTGATTGAAGCTGGATTGCGAGAGTCTTAGGTGTGTGATGCCCTGCGCGTCATGAGGAATAATCATGACCGAGCTAGATTCGTTCAATGACAAGCTCCTCGAGGGGACTTCAAGGTCATTCTACCTTACTTTGAAAAGACTGCCAAAATCTGTCAAGGGACAAATAGGCCTTCTGTATCTATTGGCCAGAATTTCCGATACTATTGCTGACTCGGGCAGCTCAGGGGGGGAAGACCTTCTTGAGCTACTAGAAGATTACAACAACAGGGCTCAGGGACACTCCAACTATATGCCTGATTTCTCAAATCTCTCTGATGTTCAAGAAAACCCTGCTGAGGGCCTACTACTACGAGGAGCGCATGGCCCTATCGAGCTCTTAGAGGAGGCCTCGGCAGTTGACCAAGAATTAATCAGAAGGTGCCTAGATATCATAATTAGCGGGCAGAGGATGGATTTAGAGAGATTCCAGGATAAGGATGGCACTGGGATTCGATCTCTAAGTAGGTATGAGGAGATGGACGATTATGCATACAGGGTAGCAGGAAGTGTTGGTGAATTTTGGACAGAAATATGTCTAGAGCATGCATTTGAAGCTAGCGCGGAACTGAAAGAGGAGCTGATGTCGTCTGGGGTTCGGTTTGGAAAGGCTCTTCAGCTAATCAACATACTTAGGGACATTCCCGAGGATCTAGAAATAGGTCGTTGTTACATCCCAACTGATGACCTTGAGAAAATAGGATTGAGTCCTAATGATCTACTTCATTCCGACAGTATCGATGTTTTCAGACCCCTGCTTGACCAATACATAGCGAGAACAGAGGAGCACCTCGATGAAGCTGTAAGATACATCGGATTATTACCTCACAATCAATATCGCCTGAGGGGGGCTTGTATGATTCCTGTTATCATTGGACAGAGAACTCTTGCCTTACTCAAGACACAGAACGTCCTTGATAGAAGTAACAGAGTAAAGGTATCGAGGAAGGAAATTAAGGAAATAATTAGAAAAGTGATTGTGAGTCTTCCCTTCAAGAGGATGAGCAATTCGTTGTTGGCATAACATCGGCAATCACAGAAACCATGTGCTCGTAGCATAAGATACTCAACTTAGGGAGAGGTTCAATAGGACCATGTAGTCGGTCTATGACTTAGATGACGAAGGCAGAGGAGGTAGGAGATTCCCCCGCGGTAGGGTTCGTTTCCCAGCGAAGTGTTTCTCTCATCGACCCCGATATTGACTCCAAAGGAATTGATCGAGTTAGGGAAACTGTCGGTATGACTAGAGAGGCAGTCAGAGCGATTAGTATAACTGCACTGGAGGCCGTTAGGGAGGGCGCTCTTTTCATGGGGGTAATCGGAACTAGGGGTGAGCTGGTCAATCCTTTCGCCCACATAGATGCTCCAATTTGGTCTGAGAACGAAGTTCCAGAGAGCATTGTGGAGACTGCCTATGACTACTGCGAAGAGCTCACGAGAAGAGAGGCGGGTAACTTCTATCACTCTTTCAAATACCTTCCAGATCTTCAGAGAAGGGCTATATGCGCCTACTATGCATTCTGCAGGAGAGCAGATGACATTGCCGATGGAGATTATGTCGATTATTTCCCAGGAGGGTCCTCCGATGATCCAGAATCTATTGATTACAGAATCAGTATCGAGAGGCTTAGCTCAGGGGATCCAGTTGTAGACAGGACTTCCTACAACGAGAAGATGTCACAACTTTTCTACTACAGAAAGAAACTGTCCACAGCTTATGAAGATGTGACATCTACCGATCCTATCTTCATAGCTTTGAAGGATACTGTGAGAAAATTTGGAATTCAGAGACAGGAGCTTGACGATATGATAAGCGGGATGGAGGATGACTTCCACAGAAACCGCTACGAGACATTTGAGGACCTCTACGCGTACTGTTACAGAGTCGCTTCCACAGTTGGGTTGGTTTGTATCGAGATTTATGGATATGACAATCCAATGGCGGTCGAATATGCTGAAGCATGGGGGATATACATGCAGTTGACGAATATTCTTCGAGATGTAGCCGAGGATGCCGCGAGGAACAGGATCTACCTGCCCACTGAGGATTTGGCTAGATTTGGGATCACCCCTGAGGATGTTCTTGGGGGCTCAGAGGTCGTTAACCATCCCGGATGGAGGCCATTCGTGGAGGACTTCATTGAGCAAGCCGAGAGATACCGTGAGAGGGCCTTCAAGCTGTTGCCGATGCTCGATAAGGCCTCGAGATATTCACCTGCGGCAATGGCTAAGTTTTATGAGTCGATAATGGCCAAAATCAAGAAGAAGGGAGGGGATGTATTTTCTGAGAGAATACAGCTTTCAAAATCCGAGAAAATAGCTCTTGCTGGATATGTTTATGCCAGATACAGATTCTTGGCTGTATAAACAAATACATCATTGATACGGCATAAAAGCGAAGGAATATTGAGTGAAACACCTGAGGCGATAACATGAGAGTTGCAGTTCTGCTTGAGGACAGGTGCAAGCCCAACAGTAACGCTTACACGTATCTGAAAAAATATTCAGCATTGTGTGACATGGAATGCATTCAATTCAAAGGAGATAAATGTAAGATTCTAGAAACGGCCTGTCCTGTGTGCTTCAACAGAGCAAGACACTGTCCGGATAATGCAGTAATAGTCATCAATCTACCAGAGGAGCTAGATTCTGAAATGTCCCATTGCTACGGTGAGAATAGTTTCAGACTGTTCAGACTTCCCGCTCCCAGATTGGAGCAAGTGGTAGGGATACTGGGGCCGAACGGCATGGGCAAATCTACAGCAGTCAATCTACTCTCGGGGAGCATCACCCCGAACCTAGGTGATTGGAGTAATCAAACACCCGATTGGGATGATGTAATAACCACCTTTCCCAGGGGCGAGCTCCGGGACTATTTGGCCCTTCTATCCGAGGAAGGGGTGAGCATTGCAGTGAAACCTCAATACATTGACAAGCTTCCTAAAATCTTCGAAGGAGAAGTCAATGAATTACTAGAAAGAGTCGATGACAGAGGAGATATTCAAAAATACTCTGAAGCACTTGGAATAGGGCACATTTTGTCCAGAAAGCTAGAATCTCTGTCCGGTGGAGAGCTTCAGAGAGTGGCCCTTTGCGCGACTTTACTCAAGGAGGCTGATGTTTATTTCTTCGATGAACCGTCATCTTATCTAGACATATACGAGAGAATGAGGATGGTGAGAATTATCCAGGACCTGTCTGCTATGGGCAAACGTGTCTTGGTCGTCGAACATGACTTGGCAATACTCGATGTCCTTTGCGATCTTCTTCACGTGGTATACGGCGAAAGGGCGGCGTATGGAATCTTTACCCCTCCTAGGACTACAAGAACGGCCATCAACGCGTACCTAGATGGCTATCTTCCCGAAGAGAACGTCAGGATTAGGGACAAACCTATCAGATTCGTCAGAGGCAGAACCAGAGGCGAGGACATTGGCCTGCCAATTCTAAAATGGGGGGATATGGAAAAGAAAATGGGCGATTTCCAGCTGACGACAGGTCAAGGAGAGGTGCGATCAGCTGAGGTCATAGGAGTTGTCGGCCCCAATGCAACTGGAAAGACGACTATGGTCAAGATGATTGCTGGTGAGCTTGAGCCTGATCAGGGTTGGTGCACGATGGAAGCTGAAGCTGTCTCTTATACACATCTCCGAGCCCACGAGACTCAGTAGGAT
>CAXHFZ010000090.1:0-5515 GCA_964016325.1 uncultured Candidatus Poseidoniales archaeon
ATTGTATGCTCAAGTTGGGTTTTTAGAAGATGGCTGATTAGACAACTACGAGTTGGTTAGAAATGGTGGATTTTGAGCATGCAATGAGCATACTGGAAAATTCCACCAGAAGAGATATACTGAAATTCCTAGTTAAGGAGCCACATTACCCCCTTCAACTGTCAGAGATGCTTGATGTCAGTCAGCAGGCTGTGATGAAGCATCTAAAGGTCCTTGAAGAAGCAGGATTTGTAGACTCGGAGAAAATCCCCTCTGAGAAGGGGGGACCACCTAGGAATGTCTACACGGTCAATCAGTCGTTCTCGTTGAGATTGGATCTTGGTCCTGATCTGTTCAGAGCAGAGCATAGAAAGATGCCAAGGGGAGGGCCCCTCAGGCTTTCTTCAAGGCTGCCTAGAGAGTTAGATGGCCTCGTATCACAGCTGGGAACCAGAAGGAGCATCCCGCTAGTTGAGGGTATGCAGGTTCTATCGGAGCTAGATGAGTGCCTTGAGAGGATTGATGAGAAGCGTGATGCAGTGATTGCGCTTCATCAGCACGTGATGAGTAAAGTATCCCCAAGCCTGAGTGAAGGTTTGGGTAGTTATGAGGAGCGCCAGTTGGCCCATGCGTTGATGACTCAGCCTAGAAGACCATTAGACTTGGATGTCTTC
Source organism: uncultured Candidatus Poseidoniales archaeon (assembly GCA_964016325.1). Taxonomy (GTDB): domain Archaea; phylum Thermoplasmatota; class Poseidoniia; order Poseidoniales; family Thalassarchaeaceae; genus MGIIb-O5. The sequence continues at coordinate 654 of CAXHFZ010000090.1, forward strand.
GCTCGAAGTATGAGGATGCGATCGAATGATGCTGAGGAGATGATGACCACTCTTCGAGAACGTCTTCTCAGGGACCTTGCTGTGAATCAAGGAAAGTTCGTAGCCGCGGGAAATACCACGCCTCTTCCTTGGTGGATGGTCAAATAATCAGAAAGTGATATCGTCATCTGAAAGATTAGCTAGAAGGCTACTCTTTTCCTGGTACCTCTGAAGGGCTTCCATTCTTCTACCATACATAACTACCCCGACCACTCCGAAGAGAGCAAACGTCGCTCCCAGAATGATAGCTGGAACCGAATATTGTACTATTGCCTCCACACCAACGTCTAAAATTCCGAGATCCGAACCCATCTTTCCATTCACTGCTAGTACGTTATTATCCTCGTCAGTTTCAACTACTGAGTTGTCTGGATCGAGTACTACCACAATATCATGACTTCCTGCCTCTACCATATACAGCAATGTAATAATTGGTGGATCGGGGTCTTCGGATGGCATTATTGCTTCAATTGTCTGCCTGTATGCGATATTCTCCTCTTTGCAACCATTCTTCTTGATATCCGACTCACTCTGTCCGGAGCAGAGAACGATATTGACATCAGTTGCATGTGCGTTTCCAATATTTCTTACTTGAACGTTGACAGATAACATGTCGCCAACAGATCCTCTCTTCTCATCGACCGACACGGAGTATATCTCCAAGTCAGGGGCCCTGAGTCTGAGTTCGACTATTTGCTCATTAGTATCACAGTTGGGAGAATAGTTGTCGGGTAACCCGTCACCATTCAAGTCCAATGTACAGGAGTCTTCCCAACTGGGCGTTTCATCATAATCCCCGTCTGCCTCACTGGAGCCAAAATCTGACATGACCTTGATTCCAATCTCTCTATCCGCCAGTGTGGCCTCTGGATGAATGTCTATTATTGCTACAATATTCAGAGTCGTATATGCTTGCATCTCGGGTAGAGTAAGTGAATTGGTAGTGGCGGATACATAGCATTCGTCGGCCGGTATCGGATCGTTCATTGTGAGCTCGATACAGTTCTTCTCTATCGGGAACTCAGAGTCAAACCCTTCCAGCAAGGCGAATCTGATTTGCCACTTATCCAGTTGATTCATTCCAGGCTGGAGATCCCACTCTCCTGCTGCGTCGATGGTGTGATTGTGGAGGGTCGGTATGTCGGGAACGTTACCAAAGTTAGTGACATTCATAACGAATCTGACGGTTCTTCCGGGAGCAGTTGTCTTTATTTTACTCTCAACCAGCGGGTCCAGCACAATTCTCATGTCATGGAATTCTATTATCTCCACCTGCAGTGTGATTAGATCTCTAATCCTAGTTCCATCATATTCTTCCTCACTCATCACTTCTAAGACAATGGTGTATTGGCCCGCTAGGGTCTTCTCTGGTACGCTAATAGTAATCGGTATTTCTTGCGATTCATCCCTATCTAATTCGTCAAATAGGACTCTAGGTATATCGATGTCCCAGACGTGTGTGTATCCTTCTGAGTCGGTGATTGATTGAATTGCCATATCGTATCTATCAGGCCCGTTACCGATGTTATCTATGGTAGTGGGCATCTCGTATTGCTGCCCGGGATGTAGTGAAAGAATTGTATCTGGTACAGAAGCCTCTAGATCGTAGACCTGAATCACGTTTGTCAATAAGACGACGTTGTCACTAACCTGGGGAGCTCCCTCAAGATATGCACGGAAAGATACGGAAGTGCCTAGTCCGGCAGTAGCATTGTAAGGAGCACACATCAGAGCCGTGACGGTCTGGGGGATACCTATCTGAGACCAATATCTAGGCGCATTGTCGGGAATACCGTTTCCTCCCGGAGCATTACTGAAGTCTAGATCTACTACCCAGTTATCGTATCTCCATGTGTTTTCAGAAATCTCGGAAGGCCTCTCATCCGGTCCTCCTGGAGTACTGAAAATGAGGTGCCCGGGGGTGAAATGCTTGGTGACATCAACATCGAATGAAGAGCATTCCCCTGGAAGAACATGTTGTGTTGTTTCTCCAAGCTGGAAAACGATATTTCCAGTAGTCCTAACTGATACATTAACCCAGAGTTCCAGAATATCGAAAGTTCCTCTATCTACTGATAGAACGGGTTCTCCAGTAGACCACCCCTTAAGATAAATCACAAAGGTTCCCGGCTCTTGAGATGTCGGAACGCTTACCTGAAGATTTCTAGTTACTGACTGACTTGGATCCAGAGAGAGTGACGTTGGGAAAGAAATGCCCCAGCCGAAGGGAAGGGCCCATTCGGTCTGTCCCTCGAGCGTTGTGGGGTCGTAAAACGCAAATGTATCGTATACATTTCCCGTGTTAGTTATAGATATCGAGAAAACGGCATTTTGACCTTGTTCAACATCAGCCTGGTAGTGACTTGTATCTAATTGAATACCATGGACAACGTCCATTAGGACGAGTGTTATTTGCTCATCTCTGATTGCTGGGTCCTTCTCAGACAGGGCTGTCAGAACAATCGTTGCTAACTCGTCCTCGTCTGCTTGATAGATCGTTGGCGATCGGATTCTCATGTAGATAGGCTCAATTTCTCCTCCCTCCAAGAAAATAGGGGTGGATGGGAATATCGGAGTATGATTTGTTGCGAAGAATAGAGTTGAGCTCCAGTTATTTGGTACCCCTTCCATTGAGACGAAGAAAGTATCAGAGACTAAGTCAGGAGGACCTGGTGTCGGGTTGGATATAGTCAAATTGAATGTGGTTTGGCCACTAGGTTGGATGGTGTGATAATATGTTTCTGTTTCAGCAAGACCAATGTCCACTAGCCCGGTGAGAACATGAACGTAGCATATTGTAAATTTGCCACCATTGTTCTCATCGGAACACTTGTGATCATCTGACCAGGAAATATGGGCCCCACTACCTAAGTCGTTGGCGAATGCTGGTGCCTGACCGAGATCCGGTGAGGCAGGAGAGTTTGGACCTAGCTTATTGGACGACCATGAAGTAACAGGAATTACTTCCCACTCATCTAGGACGGATGTTGCCAGAGAGTTCAGGGGGAATCCGTCAGGATGTGAGTTGTGTGTATGATTGAGTCTGGCGTACATTACAGTCTCCATCTGACTCTCATTACTATTATCGAGCCAAGATAGGTGGACATTGTCGAAGTCGTCAGTCAAAATTGAGGGCATGTGAGAATTAGCTCCGTATGGACGGTTTGAGTCGATTCCGCCGAGGCCCTCGACAGTGGATATTGCGGAGTCGGTGATTTGCTTGATACCAAATGAGGGGAGACCTTCCTCAACTCCATCCCAGTCCGCTACGCCTTGGAGTTTTAGTCTGGTGTAATATACCTCGTAATTAACATCGATTTCGAATCCATATGCTCTACCATCCATCCATGCAACATGAGTATTTCCAGAAGTATCGACTGCGATTGAGGGGTGTAGGCTGAAAGCGTCATTCAGCGTTATTCTTGTGTCGTTTACTACCACTAAGTGCCCATATCCGAGAGAGTCTAAGGAAGGGCCCAAATCTTCTGTGTAGGTATCCGCTTGAGTGTCCACAACTGTCCCTGGATCTCCCTTCTGCCAGCCTGGATGCGGACTATCTAGGAGGGATTTTGGATCTAAAACTGTCATGAAAATCTCTCTTGAATTATTGGTCGCTAGGTAGACCAATGCTTCTACCATGAGCTGTAGTTCTGCCGCGCTTGAGGCTCCAGTTGGAAAACTGTACATCTGCCCGCCTGCATTGGTGAGCCTTACTGATGTACCCGGGCAGTTTCTAGATGATGATGAGCTTACAATGCCGTTGGGACATTGAGCTAAATCTTTCATTGAAGAACCAACATCCTCGTTACTTTGAGCCCATAGAGGGGTTGGTATTACGCCGGCATTTACACATGCATCGTGTGCCTCCAATATTGTGTTGGTATCCTGTGAATCCCAGCTTGTGCCATCATATGGTGGTTCGTCCGAGACTGGGATGACAATTTTCGTAGCATTGGGGTTCCACTTGTGATCGAGTTGCGTAGGAGGATTGCCAGGTACGTTACCTTGGGCATCTTTCCACGACAAGCAGGCCCATGTGCTTGAGGGGCCCCATGATTCCGAACCAACCCCCCCTCCATCGTAATTAATGGTTAGAGCGCCACCATTCATTATCACACCGTTGAGCTTCCTGATACCTCCGCTATCATCACCTGGGACTAGTCCTAAGGCAGTATTTCTTGGCCCCTGAGACCCGCTTCCTCCAGTTGCAAATGCCGTGGCACAATTGCCAGATGTAGCAGCTGAAACACTGGTATGGCCTCCTATCCCGTACAGAGTCTCGTAAACTGTCATATTAGCTCTGACTAGTAAGGGCTTCAGACCTTGGAAATATGAGCCACTAACGAAGTTTCCTCCGTAGAAAACGACACACATGTCTGCCCATTCCGCTAGCATAGAACCAGATGTGTCAATGGGAATAACCATCTCGACCTTTCCTCCTCTTGTATCATCCCATACAACCTGCACAAAATCATCCAAATCGATTGCGATATCTGGATGGCCCTTGTGTCCTATTATTGGAGTTAGTAGAGTCTCTCCGACTGCGAATTCTACTGTTCTAGATACTACGTCTGCATCTAGCATTGCATAATAGATCTGGGGTTGTTGATAGAACTTATCAAGAGGCTCATAAGAATCCTGCCAGACTATGTGTGGGTCATTGTCGGAGTCGATATCAATGGCGGGCCAGTCCCTATTCTGGGGGTGTGAAGATACCTCGAAATCATTAACAATAGTAATTGCAGAATCTGTTGTCTCATCTCCATTTTGATCATCCAAGGATGGGTCGAGTAAGGTATACATTATCGTCCATTGACCGGCTT
>CAXHFZ010000091.1:0-5415 GCA_964016325.1 uncultured Candidatus Poseidoniales archaeon
CTTCGGTCGGTCCTAGCTGGAGAGATTAAAGGAGTTAGGGCCGTAACAAAATCATGTTCTGAGATAGAACGAACACAGGCCATGAAAGTTACTAATAGGCCATTTTTAGTTGTCAGAGCTCCGGGTAGCGGTTCAGAGGGAACAGGGGATTTACTGGCTCTAAGAGGAGATATTTGCTTCCCCATTGAGGTCAAATCGTCAAAATCCAAAAAACTGTATCTTTCAGGTAGAACTTTTGATCAGCTAGAGGCATTGAGAGATGTTGGGAATAGATGTGGCCTTCTTCCCCTTTATGCCTACAGGCTCAAGGGAGTAAGGGGGGACAGTTGGAGAATAATGAAAGTCGATGTAGGAGGACTGAGTGGTAAGTTGCGCCATTTATCCCGTAGTATTCCTTCACTTCCTCTAACTAGGAATGGTAAAGAATATCTTGACTGGGACAAGGGAATGCCTCTGCATAGATTCTTGTCCCTTGTTTGCAGGTCTGATGGTGCAGGGACATCTGTTGACAGTTTTCCCAGTAGCTCGATTACACCGAGCATGGAGACTGTAATTTCTAACTAATTACCTGCAAACTCTCTTTCAATCTCGGTAATTGAGCTATTGAGTTTCTGTAATTCACTGCTCAATTCTTCTAGATTTGCCTGAGATAAAATTCTCTTAATACTGTCTCTTTCTCTTCTCAGTGAGTCCAATTCTCTAGAGTGGTTACGAGCAGGAGAATCTCCATGTAAATTGTCCGGCATGGGCATGCGTCTAGATTGTCATTAATTTGAGTTTTTGTAGGACGCAAGTTGAATAGGAAGGGAGTGTTGAGATGTATATGGATAGAGAAGCGGGAGTCAAGATCCCCATCTATCCAATATTGATTTTATCGATTCTTCTGCTGTATGGAATTCTTCCACTTTGGGCCGTTATCGCCCTTTCTGGGTGGTATTTATCACTACTTTACTTAGAAGAATATGGTTACTTAGAAATGTGGAATCTTGAAAGAGTTCTTGGGATTGTTTTGATGATAAGAACCTCACGAGGTAGGGTTTTTCTGGAATACATATCCAAGAATAGGAAATTTTGGAGGTTTTTCGGTGAGTTTTCGATTTGGTTGTGTTTCTTAGTTATGTTCGCTGTGGTTTTCTTGATGATTTTTGCATTTGTATCATCTATGAACTCTCCTCCTCAGGGCTCCTTGCCGGCTACGGATATTCTATTCATTCCAGGGGTGACTAGCTTTGTCCCATTCTGGTGGCCAGCACTAGCTCTCGTGTTTACACTGCTGATCCATGAATACAGCCATGGAATACAGGCAAGAGCACATGGGATGGAAGTGAAGAGTTTCGGCCTGCTTGTGGCGGGCCCTATTCCAGTGGGCGCATTCGCGGAGCCCGAGCATATGGACATGATTATGGCCCCTAGACGAGAAAGGTTGCGTCTATTCGCTGCAGGTCCGGCAATCAATCTGGTTGCTACATTGATTTTCCTGGTTGTTCTAGGATTTGTATCAACCGGATTTGTGGCATCCAACCCTGGTATCCACGCAATCGCGGTTATCGACGAGGGCGGTGCTGATGAGGCGGGAATAATGCCATATGACATAATCACTCATGTTGATGGAATTGAGGTTCCAGACTACGATTCTTTTTCACTTCAGATGGATTCACTGGAGGCTGGTGACGTCATTATTTTCACAGTCATTCCGTATTCTGCAGAGGAAGGAGAGTGGGGGATTGGTTCTGAAATTCCAGTAACACTGGGAGACAAAAGGCAGTACTATCTTGATCAATGCGAAGGAGATATTGACTGTCTATCAGAGACTAATGAGGTACTAGATTCCTATGGAATTGAGGAAGGAGAGGCCTTTCTGGGTGTTAGTTATCCGAGATCTGGGACTTTCCAAACAGATCAATTCTCAGTCATTTTCGATGATAGATATTCTAGTCTGGAAAAAATTGTTATTTTCACTCTAACTCCTCTTTCGATGCTTGGGACGCCAATGTCTTACGATGGGCAAACTATGAACATCCATGAGAGGATGATGTTGGAGGTGAATGATGATTTCATCCTGTCCCCGTTGGGGACGGGCACGGTGCTATCCCTGTTTGATTTCATTTTCTGGTTGATTTGGGTTAATTTCCTACTGGGCTTCCTAAATCTATTGCCGATAATTCCATTCGATGGTGGTCACATGGTGAGAGATGGGACGCATTCTATTCTGTCTATCCTTATGAGAGGTAGCAATCCACTTAGAGTGGAGAAGCTGGCAGGGTCGATCAGTGGGCTCACTACGATAGTTATGCTCGTTGTAGTAGTAATACCAATTCTGATGCTTGTTGTATGATCATTCCTCTTCAGTTGATGGCCTACTCTGGAATACTTCAACTACACTTGGGGCCACTAAAATAGAAGCTATGACGAAAATCAGCATTGTCCAAGTCTTTTCAGTAACGTAGGAAGCAGAAGGAGGGGGTGAGAAAAATAGCTTTGCAGCGCCAATCCAAGGAATTTCCGTTGAGGCAATTCCAATAACCCACTCATCCTTAACTGCGGTTACGGGATTGTTGTTCTCATCAAGTAGTCCGTTCCTGCCATCCTGACCCGTTGCCGATAACTGGTCTATTCTACAGCCGTTACTATCCTCATTATCGCCAGTAGTCAGATACCCATCATGTGAAGGTACCCAATCTTCTATACTGAGATCATAGTCGTTACCATGGTATGATTCGCATGGATAATCGAGAGTCCAGTTGATGCTTTGCACCCCCAACAATGTAGTTCCTGGAACATCCCAACCTCCAGAGTGGTTTTCGATAGCCTTCAATAAAGCTCTGTGGATGACGGGAGTATCTGAACCCCCATTCTTCCTGAACACTATCACATCCCCTTCCATACCATGTGACTCGTATCCAAAATTATCGTTCAGTGGATCTGTGGCCTCGACAAATGTGACTATGTCCTTCCTTTCTGGATTGATTACCAGAATTAGATCCCCTGGGTCTATTGCGCCTATTTGTCCCTCGTCATTGTGCATCATTGAACCAGATTCTACTACGACCATTGGAGGAAATGTCCCTGTAGATAGAAACATAGAGCCGAGCAGTAATGTCACTAGCCCCGTTGCGAGAAATATTTCTCTAGCTAGTGCATTAGACATATCAGTCCTCCTCGTTATAATTCTTGAGAGGCCTAGTAAAGGCCAATAATATAGCAAAGAAGGCCATTAGTAGCAAGCTCGCTGAATCTAAATGAGGAGGGGCAAAGGTGGTATTTTCCACTGAGAAGATGTATGCTGAAAGGTCTATGGTTCTATGATTAATACCATCTAACCCCATAGATACCCCAAGTAACGAGTTGAGAGATAATAGGGTAACAGCGGATGCACATGAAACGATAATCGCTCTATTGGCCTTCTTAGTCCTAAGAAGGGGCAATCCCGGGAGTCGATCAGACAGTCGTGAGTTCTCTGTTCCCCACCATGCATACTCATTTTTTTCTTTTCTAAGAGGTGTTACCGAGCTGCGACTAGTCAGTGGAGGCAAGGAGATAACCTTGAATCTCTTTCCCCCTCTTATTTGGAAGTCATCGTAAAGTCCCATCAGCCTCGATTGATATCTAGGTCCGAGTATTTCAGCTGCTTCTTCGGCTTCCTTCCTTCTTTTGATAATCTCAGTTCTTGCATCCAATGAGAGAATTTCTTCCAAAATATTCCTCTGTGACCAATAGAAGCTGAACTCTGGGACAGCATAAATGGACGTTAAGGATCCAAGAGCCAAACAGAACCAGCTGAATGGTAACATGAATTCTTGGTGTTCTGGATCGGATGCACCCCCGAGCATGAATATGAATATGAAGCCCCACAAAACAGAAGCAATAGACAGGATTGTGGTATACGTGACTATCTGGAATTGGATATCTCTCTTCGATTCCCACCATCTGGTGAAGAAGCCCTTCCTACTCCTTCCGCGAGCCATTGAGGTATTCGACTTAGCTCATACGGTTAGTTACTTCCCATGTGCGTTCATCTAATTTCAGTGTCTCTCTCCGATTGGTTCATGAGAAGACCGCATTATGGACGTGTGATGAAGATGCGAGTCGTACCGGTGTTAGCTGTCATTCTTATCCTCACTTCTGGATGCACTTCAGGCCCTCCTGATCTAGATGGAGATGGAATATCTGATAGTGAAGACTTGGATATTGATGGGGATGGATGGGACAATGATGTCGAGCTAAATTGTAGCACGGACCAACTCATCTCCAGTAGCGTTCCATCTGATATCGATGGAGACTTGGTTTGTGATTTTCTTGATAGTGATGACGATGGTGACCTTTGGGGAGATTTCACAGAGATAGATTGCTCCACTGACCCTCTTGATAATGGCTCAGTTCCTGCAGATTATGACGGAGATATGATCTGTGATTCGCTGGATCAGGATGCTGACGGAGACGGCCTTCCCAACGATTGGGAGCAATCAAGGGGTTTGGATCACTTAGACAGGGACGACTACATCTCATGTCACGGGAAGGCTGAGTATTGTCTCAGAACATATGACGATTTCACTTTTGCAGAGGCGCACAACGCCTATTCAACCCCAGAAGATGGGGTCCTGGCTGGAATAAACCATCTAACCGGATTGCAAAGTCAGTGGGAAGGGGGAATTAGATCATTTATGTTAGATCCTCATCACCAAATGGGATCGCAAAATGAAAAGGAAGATGTGGTATTCTGTCACGGCATAGGAGTCTTAGGTATGCACCCCTGCTTGTTTGGTAGTGTTGATGCGTTTTCTTGGCTTAGAACCCTTAATTCCCTTCATAATAACAGTAGTGGCGATGTCGTAAGCTTTCTTTTCGAAAACCAGATACCTGGGGATCATTTAGAATATCTGCTAAATGTTACTGGTATTCTGGAAAAGGCCTACGTGCATGAATTGGGAGATCCATGGCCGTCGATTGGGGACCTGTCCCTTTCTGGAAAAAATATGGTTGTATTTATTCAATATGAATACCAAGAGAATTATACTGAGTTGATGTCAGCTTGGAGGCATACTTGGGATACTCCTTATGGAGAGGAAAATGCTGAGGATATGAGTTGTAGTGTTGGGAGAGGAGATCCAGAGCAACCAGTTTGGCATTTGAATAATTGGCTGAATACTTTCGGTGTATCTGATGCTACTAAGGCGGAAGAAGTCAATGATTACAGTACACTGTTGAATAGAGCGTTATTGTGCTGGGAACAAGTTGGAGATAGACCAACATTCATAGGAGTAGATTATTGGGAGCAAGGTGAGGTTACGAATGTTACTAAGACACTCAATAGTATGGCACACTGGTCTGATGATATCCCTCCGCACCCATGAATTATTCATGGTCATAAATTGACAATTACGGAGTTACCAGTATGGATCATCTTCACCCTGAAGT
>CAXHFZ010000092.1:0-5375 GCA_964016325.1 uncultured Candidatus Poseidoniales archaeon
AGTGAGTAGTACATTCGATACCTGGAGGACTTTCTTGAACTCAAAATTGTCCGATTCGGCTATTGGAAGCCAAATAAGGAACATCACTAAGATCGTTATGAGTATGTAGAATGATATCCAAGACCCTATAGGACTCTGTCTTCCGTACGACTTGATGTCTTTCTTACGACTCTCTGGAATTTTGAGTGCCTTCATTACTGGTTCAAGGAATCTGAGTGAGAAATCTATGGTGTGGGACTTCAACTCACCGGTTTTGAGATAATTACTAAATTTCTCCCTTAGTCGCCTAACTATCCTTTCGTGATTCCTATCCAGCTCTGATAATTTTCGCCTAGTATCTGATATTGGAGAGGTAGTTGAGTCGAAGATGGATTTCCATTTGGAGAATAGTGGGAATGATATTTTCTCATTCTCCTTGCCATTCATTATCCTGATTCCTTCATACGCAGAGAATGCCCAGAGTACCACTAATGCTAGTGGCCAGATCAAATCTCCTGCGTCGGCGATAAAGTTTACAAGCTCAATCTCAAATTTCATTTGATAGAACCAGGACTGTCGCATATCGGCCAGGGCGTCTGGGATCCATTGTTCGGCTTCGAAAGGAGTCATTCCACTGGGAGCGCTAATCTGATCCAACAGATGGGTCTCCGTCAGAGGGCTATCTTCCAGTTTTAGCTCCCCGTCGTTCCTTCCGGTCAGAATTGCTAGATTGGTTTCAGCGAACTCACTTTCCTGACAGGAGTCAGCACAGGAGCCGTCGGCGAAGGAGTTATTTTCAACAAAATTACTGAATCTGTGAAATACATATGAGGCAATGGCGACTACAGAGAATGTTTGCATCCTGTGTGTTTTGCCCCTCCACCAGTGATGCAATCCGAAGATTCCAGTGGGGAGGAGTGCTAAGCCAGTGGCAATCTTGAAATCCCTTTCCGTATTGGACTCCTTCTTATTGCGGAGTCTGTTAATCTTCCACTTCTCATATGCGTCTCCTATCCCCTCGGGCATTATCATTAGGATTGCGACTAGGAAAATATAGGGCATGACACCATCCAAAGCAGAGTAGTTAGAACGTCCGAGTGGGGATCCTATGCCAATCAGTACAGGAGATGAAAGCGCTCGTACGAACCCTACGATGATGGAGCCCACAATGGCCCCTGGAATGGATCCAATTGTACCTAGTACAATGATTGCGAATGAAGGGAGGAGTAGGGTGAAAGCAGTCTCTGGACTAAATCTGAGTGTCATCGCGAATATCGCACCACCCATCCCAGATATTCCGGCGGACAGGAAAGCGCTCGAAAGGTGAACCCTCTCAACGTTGATTCCGCTGCTGGCGGCAAGCTCCGGATTATCAGCAACCGCCCTCATTCTCCTGCCAAGCCTCGTCTTGTTGAGTAGGAGCATCAACAGGAGTACCGATGAGAAGATTACGAATGGTACTGCCCCCTTGTAATACGCGTAGTTGGTGGTAGCCTGTGTTACGCAATCTGCAGTGGTATCATACAGCTCATATGCTGGTTTTGACGCTTCAGTCACTATTCTGGACAGTATAGGCTCTCCTGTTGTTTCGTCTACACCTGTCTGCTCGCAGGTCCACTGAGTATAGGTCCTGCCCTCGTCTATCGACCTGTCTCCGAGATTGAGTCTGAGCTTGGTGGTTGGTATCTCCCACCTTAGATTTGGCATCCTCCAGTCCCCCTCTGGCTCGAACATGTTTCTTCCAGAGCCAAATCTTAGGTAAGTGATGGCCCTTAGTATAAGTGCGACACCCAGAGAAGCGATCATCATGACCTGGGGAGTAGTCTTCGTTCTTCGGAATCCCCTGTAGACCAATCTGTCAATGATTACTCCAGCTAGACCCGTAAGAACAAATGCGGCGATGATTGTGAAGATTAGGACTGACCAAGTTAGAACACCGTCTTTTGTGGTGCTTAGACTAGAAAGAGGGAAGAAGTAGTCACTCCAGATCATTATCATTGAGAGATACATCCCGATCATGAATAATTCAGATTGGGCGAAGTTCCCATACCTCTGGACCTTGTAAGTTAGAGTGAGTCCTATGGCAATTGCTAGATACGTTGAGGACCAAGTCAGAGTGCCTGTAGCTACTGAAACTAGATCCAGAGTAAAGGATGCTCCCTCTCCAAGCCCACTGAGAAGAATGTCAAGAGTCAAGAAAGTGACCAATATCATGAATAAAGGGGAAGTGAGTAAGGCTATGGTTCTGAAATTACCTGGAGGAACATCATCAAAAAATACCTTGATGATTATGAATCCGGCCGTTAGAGACTCTACTACTTGGAGAAGCCATACCATATCGTCAGGGATTCCCCCGCCGAGAATTGTATCGACAATGTTGAGTAAGCCTATCCCGTTTGAGGTTCCGAGTAAGTTGGCATCAAGGAAGAGGATCGTTGCAATAAGGATCCTTCGTGTTCCCCTAGAGAGATCCGAGTACTTGTGCCGAGCCTCATGCAGCATCTACTACACGTACCTTCATCATTTGAATAAAATTGTTGGGGCAGTGCGGCGGGAAAACCCCGCCGCACTGCTTTACGTTACCAATCAAACGATTCCGTTGACTGGGTCCCAGTTCCTAGCACAGTCGTACGAGACTGTGTCTGTGGTTGCATCGTGAGAGAACTCTCCGACACAGAAACCAGCCGCTGGAACATCTCCATTTGCCATGAAGGTGATTCCTCCACTGGCTCCTTCCAGACCGTTACCGGTCCCAGCGATTGCCATGTCTGGCGTGATGCCAGGGGTGGCTAGGGCTGTGAAGGCGGCGAATGCCACGATGTAGACAGCGTCGAACGCCTCTGCAGTGTAGATTCCCCCAGCACAGTCAGGGTTTGCATTGCACTGTGCTGCGAAGACCATTCCTACAGTGGTCATTCCGCCTGCAGCTGCAGGCTTTGTGGCGATTACGCCATCGACCAAGGACTTGTCAGCCATATCGGCTGCTAGTCCTACCTCGGCGATTCCATCAGCGCCATAGATGGCTCCGGTGAATCCCTGCAGGGACATCTCCTCGATTAGCATAGCTCCATCAGCGGCGTATGAGACCATCATTACTGATGTACATCCGTCATTGACGACCGTGCTCACGATTGTGGAGAAGTCAGTTGCTGTCTCCTCGTATCCAATTTGTGTGCAAATGCTTGCCGAGTCCATGTTGGCGACAAAGGCGTCTGCCAGTCCTGACCCGTACGCGTTGGTCATGTGAATGACTGCGATGTTGTCCTGCGCATCAGCGGTCATGACTTCAGCAACTACAGATCCCTGGAACGCGTCGCTTGGTACGACACGGTAGAAGGATGGGTATGCAGTAGCGTCAGACAGAGCCGGGCTTGTGCTGGCATAGGACACCTGTGGGATTCCAGCTGCGGATAGCACCGCGTTGGCTCCCATGGATGCGCCGGAGCAGGCTGCTCCTACGACTCCCCATACTCCAGCGTCTACCAGTGTCTGGGCAGCCGAGCCGCCCATGGTGCTGTCGCAACCAGAGTCTGCATAGACTATTTCGAACTGGACATTGTTACTGTATCCGATCGTGTTGGCTAGACCTAGAGCGATCTGTGATGCCGCAACGAATCCGTTTGCATACACAGCGATAGGCCCAGTAGCGTCGTTCAGGAATCCGATCTTGATTGTAGCGCCCATGAACGGTGCTGCAGTCACTCCGGCTCCTCCGGCTTCCCACATCCTGTCGCAGTTGAAGTACTCTCCAAAGGTTGGTACGTGAGCGAAGGTACAGACATCGTAGCCTGATCCTCCAACGTCTCCGTTGTCCAAGAAGGTGTGAGTGCCGCTGTCTCCAGCATATGCATCGCCTACCATTGGCACGTGTGTGCCCATGTTCTCTCCGTCCTCCATCATTGCTGCGTGACCGATCATCATTACTGCATCGTACGCCTCAGATGTGAAGATTCCAGTGGAGCAGACAGAGTCGTCAGCACATGCGGCCGCAAAAACTCCAGCGCCTGCTGCAGCGGCTCTAGGCCTTGTGACCTCGATTCCGTTTGCGGCTGCTGGGTAGGTGTAGTCTGCTAGAGCGGCCTCTCCGGCCATTCCGTCAGCACTGAAAATCGGTATTGTTGCACCCATGGCGGCCATGGTCTCAACGATCATAGCTCCATCAGCGGAATATGACCCTAGGAAGACCGAGTCACAGCCTGCGTCCATGACTGCCTGAACGGCGCCCTGGAAATCAGTTGCTGTCTCCTCGTATCCTGCCTGCAGGCAGACATTGTCCTCGCCTAGGTTGAGCGCTACTGCATCTGCTAGACCTGCACCGTAACTGTTGGTCATGTGCACGACAGCGGTGTTGGAAACCCCGCTTGCCATGATCATGTCAGCTGCTGCTTGTCCCTGAAGAGCGTCGCTTGGAACAATCCTGTAGAAATGAGGGTACGCGGTTGCGTCGCTCAGAGCTGGGGATGTGCTGGCGTAGGAAATCATGGGGATTCCAGCAGCCGAAAGAACTGCGTTAGCACCCATTGATGCTCCAGAGCAAGCGGCTCCAGCCACTGCGACAACTCCAGCGTCAACGAGGGACTGAGCTGCTGTACCAGCCATCTGGCCGTCGCATCCGGAGTCTGCCTCGATTACCTCGAAGACGTAGTCGTCTCCCATTGCGTTTAGGTCATCCATTGCGGCTCCCCAAGCGAAGGTGAATGGAGCGGCGAACTGAGCGATTGGCCCTGTTGCGTCATTCAAGAATCCTAGCTTGATTGTTACCGCTGGTTCTTCCACGACTGGAGGAACGAACATTGGGTTTGCTGCGCCCATGTAGTGAGCGGCTATCTCGTCTGCTACGGCATGAGCGATGTCAGCATCGAATCCGACTACTGATCCATCGTCAGCATAGCTCTCGAATGGAGGGTAGAACGGGTCTGTGCAAAGCCTTAGGCTTCCGGACTCCAGAACTGCGGTCAGATCGCTTCCCTCAGTTGGTACTGGGTAGGAAGTAGCTGTATCCATTGTGGTGTCATCAGCTAGGGTTACTGCGCCATCGAAACTGGCACCATAGATTAGGTCGTACTCACCAGAGTCGACCAAGGCACCAATTGCCATGTTCAGAGCGCCGAGTAGCTCTCCAGAGGAGTCCCCCTGCACAGCCATACCGAAGTTCTCATCTGAGAAGGTGACCATCAAGGTACCTTCCAGGGACAGAACTGGGGCGTCACCCATTGCATAGTGTACATCGCCGTTGTTCAGAGCGGCGATTACCGAAGGGAAGTCGTCGTAAGCACTGATCGTAGCTGCACCTAGGTTGTTCTGAGCATACAGATCCGAGGTGGTCCCCGACTGTACGCCTATGGTGGTTCCTTCTGCGTTCAGGTCTGCGACGGCACTGATGGAAGCGGCGCCAG
>CAXHFZ010000093.1:0-5352 GCA_964016325.1 uncultured Candidatus Poseidoniales archaeon
ATGGACTTGATCGGTATTGATCTTATTCCCAAAGTTGGAGAGAGCCTTCAATCAAGACTCGATCAAGAAGATCCATTCCACAAAATATCAGGGCCCGGAGAAGACATAATAATGTCTATGATTGAAGAAGGAAATACTGGGAGGAAGGGCAAAGGAGGATTCTATCGACTCAATCGAGATGATGGAAAGAAGGTAAAAGAGGCAAGGGATCTTTCTTCAGGAGAATATCGGAAAGCGAATCGAAGGGCCGCTTTCCCATCTGCAAAGATGGGCAAGAGAGGTCTTTCCGCCCTGATGGATTGTGATGACGATGGAGCGAGATTCGTTACAGACGTGCTCCTTGACACTTTAGCGTATGCAGCATTCATTGTCCCCGATGTAAGTGATGATATCTATTCGATTGACGGAGCCATGAAAGTAGGATATAACTGGAAGAAAGGACCCTTTGAGATGATGGACTCAATAGGTGTTCCCTCAATGGTAAAGAGACTCCAAGATACAGGAAGGGAGATTCCCAAATTCCTATCTCAGGCCCAAGAAAAAGGATCGTTTTACAGTATTGAGGACGGCGAGATTATGAGACTCTGCTCATCCGGGGAAATGGTTGTTGTCGAACGCCCAGAGGAGACTCTCAACGTCGCTGATCTCAAGAGGAGAGGAAAACCACTCAAGAGGAATGGATCTGCCAGTATATGGGATATGGGCGACGGGGTTCTTCTCGTTGAATATCACACTAAGATGAACGCCATGGATCCAATGAACATAGAGATGCTAGTCAATGCAGTGGATATTGCTGAGTCGGATGGATTCAAGGGCATTGTTATCGGAAATGACGCATCTAACTTTTGTGCTGGAGCTAATCTCGGTCTGGCCTTGTTTGCTGCTAATCTAGGAGCTTGGAAAGATCTTGAAGATTTCATAACACTAGGTCAAGAAACATACCAGACTCTGAAGTATTGTGAAGTCCCTGTTGTGGCAGCTTCAGCAGGTCTCTGCCTAGGAGGTGGTGCAGAGGTTTTGATGCATTGTGATGCGGTCCAAGCCCATGCAGAGTCCTATATCGGTCTAGTTGAGGTCGGGGTAGGCGTTGTCCCCGCATGGGGGGGATGCAAGGAACTTCTGGGTAGGTTAGTAGAATACGGGCTAGTTACCAATGGGCCCATGGGAGCGGCAATGAAAGCGTTCGAGACAATAGGAACCGCACAAGTTGCCAAGTCCGCTGAACAGGCTAGTTCACTAGGATTTCTAGCCCCAAGCGATCAGATAACAATGAACAGGGACAGGCTACTAGCAGACGCTAAAAGGAAGGTTCTCGAACTTCATGAAAATTACATTCCTCCGGAACCAAGAACCTATGCTCTCCCAGGGCCCACTGGCATGGCCGCACTGAGTTTGGCATTGAATGACTTATCACTATCCGGACAAGCTACACCACATGATGTTGTTGTAGCCACAAAACTGGCGAAGATACTTACCGGAGGTGACTCTGATATAACAGAGACCCTGGAAGAGGACGATATCCTATCCATGGAGAAGGATACCTTTGCTGACCTGCTGAAGAATTTGGATACTTTAGACAGAGTCCAACATATGCTTGAAACAGGAAAGCCATTGAGAAACTGAGGTGATAAATTGGTAGAATATGAAGCCCCACTAAGAGATTACGAATTTTTGTTTAACGAGGTATTTGATGTAACTCCGACCATGGAAAGACTCGGGTACGATTTTGATGAGGACTTCCTTTCAATGTTAGCAGAGGGATGGGCTGATCATGCCAAAGAAGTCTGGCTACCGATTAACCAGCTCGGTGACAGGGTCGGTCTGAAGTTTGAGAACGGCGAAATTACCATGCCCCAAGAGTTCAAAGATGCATACAATCAGGCCATTGAAGGAGGATGGCTTTCCACTTCCACCAAACCAGAACATGGAGGCATGGGAACCCCAATATTCTTCCAATCTGTGATTTGGGGGGAGATAGCCACATCCACTAACATGGCAATGAGCGTTCTCCCAGCTCTTACTCTGGGGGTCTACGACGTGTTAAATGAGCATGGAGATAAAACTCTGGTCGACTACTTCTCCACCCATCTCGCGCAAGGTCATTGGGCCGGTACAATGTGCTTAACAGAACCGCATGCTGGTACGGATCTTGGTATA
Source organism: uncultured Candidatus Poseidoniales archaeon (assembly GCA_964016325.1). Classification (GTDB taxonomy): domain Archaea; phylum Thermoplasmatota; class Poseidoniia; order Poseidoniales; family Thalassarchaeaceae; genus MGIIb-O5. The sequence continues at coordinate 2,158 of CAXHFZ010000093.1, forward strand.
ATATCCAGTAAGGCTATACCTCAGGATGATGGCACATACCGAGTTACAGGTACCAAGATTTTCATAACATACGGGGAACACGACATGACTGAGAATATCGTACATTTGGTCCTAGCTAAGACCCCTGGATCACCTGAGGGAACCAAAGGGATAACGATGTTCCTAGTTCCGAAATATCTACCCGTAGACCTGAAGTCAGGTGATTTAGATAACGCATCTCATGACCTAATGGAAAATCACAACGGTGTAACTTGCGCAGGAAGTGAGGAAAAGATGGGCATTCATGCCTCTCCAACATGTGTGATGAACTTCGATAATAGCATCGGTTGGAAAGTAGGGGACTTACATACAGGCATGAAACTCATGTTTCAGATGATGAATCAGGAGCGCCTCGCAACCGGAATAATGGGACTTGGGTTAGCTGAAATAGCATACCAAAATTCCTTGGCATGGGCTATGGATAGGCGTCAGGGCAGGGATCTAAAAGGACCTAAAGACCCTAATGAAAGTGCTGATAATATCCTCGTGCATCCTGATGTCAGGAGAATGCTTCTCGAGTCAAAGGTAAACAACGAGGGATGTAGAGCCCTAGCGGCCTGGACCGGAATCCTTCTCGACCAAATGCATAGCGATGACCCAGAGGAGGCGGAATATGCCTCATCCTTGGTTGCACTGTTCACCCCTATCGTCAAGGCTCACTTCACAGATGTTGCATGCGAGACTGCTAGTACCTGTATGCAGGTCATGGGAGGGGCAGGATACTGTACCGAATATGGGGTAGAACAATTTTATCGTGATGTCAGAATTTCAAAGATATGGGAGGGTACCAATGGAGTTCAGGCACTGGATCTCGCAGGTAGAAAAATTACACAGAATATGGGGAAAAATCTTCGCCATCTCATGTGGCCACTAACTGAATTTATCGAAGAGAACCGAGATATACCTGAAATGTCAGAATTTAACAAGCCTCTTCACCAAGGAGTAAGAGGTCTCCAACAGCTGACTTTGTTGTTGATCGCAGAAGGACAAGCCAATCCTCATTTCCTGGCAGCCGGTGCCACTGATTACTGTAGGTACTTCGGTAATGTACTGTTGGCATACATGTGGGCTAGGATAGCCAAGACAGCCATTGAGAAGAAAGGCGATCCTTTCTATGATGCCAAACTAGGAAGTGCGCGATTCTTCTTCAAGAGAATATTCCCAGAGACGGTAAGCTTGGCAGCAAAGATTCAGTCCGGGCATAAGTCTGTTATGGAATTTCCAATGGAGATGTTTTGATGACGGGAAAGGCTAGCCAATCACTGAAAATAAAATTTAAAAGATCATCAAAAAAGGTATGGGATTTATCAGAAAGACCTTCAAACAACCAACTCCTAGAATTGTATGCTCTATTCAAACAAGCTACTGACGGGGATTGCCAAGGTAGAGCAAGTGGCGGAATGAGAGAAAGGGCAAAATGGAAAGCATGGAACGCTATTTCAGGAATGTCCGAATCTGAAGCCATGGAAAGATATTGTTCCATAGTGAACGAGTTGGATGGATGATGAGGTGATTGGGTGCCAATTGATGACACCAAGCTAATCTCGGAATACAAATCACTAACAGGCCGGATAAGATTTAGAATTTTCACAGCTCTATCTATGCCCGCTGCGTGGTTTTCTGGACTAAGAATGGACGTTCTTGACGGTAATAGATGCGTTACATCATTACCAGGTGGATGGAGATCTCAGAACCCGTTCAAGACAATGTATTGGGCAGTCCAAGGGATGGGCGCAGAACTAGCAACTGGAGCAGCCCCCTTTGCCATTTCAAGGTCTATGGATGAGAAGCTAAGGATGTTTGTTATTAGTACAGAGGCGAAATTCGTTAAGAGGGCCAAAGGTAGAATTACATTCGTTTGCTCGGATGTGTCCAAAGCTAGGGAGGCTATTGAAGAGAGTTTGGAGAAAGGTGAGGCTGTTGATGTTGACCTAATTTCAGTGGGAAAAGACTCCTCTGGAGATGTGGTTTCAGAATGGGTCTTCAAGTGGAACCTTCTCGCGTTAGAAAGGAAGTGATTTATTGGCGGTGACACGACTAACACAAGACGCTGAAATCGAGTATCCAATTATCTGTGGAGCTATGTATCCATGCTCTAACCCCGAACTAGTCGCTGCTGCTTCAGAGGGCGGAGGAATCGCAATAGTACAACCAGTGTCCCTGACTATGGTGCACGGTTACAACAAGCCAGATACTAAAGAGGGCCTGAGGGTAGCTATTCGCCATATCAGGACCTTGACGACCAATCCAATAGGATTCAACGCACTAATTGAAAAGGGTAGTGAAAAGTATCTCCAAAGAATGTCTGAATGGATCGACATAGCTCTGGAAGAGGGAATAAGATTCTTTGTCACATCATTGGGAAAGCCCGATTGGGTTTGCGAGAGGGTCCATGCAAAGGGAGGCGTTGTTTACCACGATGTAACTAACAGAACGCACGCAATAAAGGGAATTGATTGTGGTGTGGATGGATTGATTTGCGTTAATAACAGGGCAGGAGGGCATCTAGGTGACCTTTCCATGGAGCAGATGTATGAGGATCTATCTGATCTTGGTGTCCCACTTATCTGCGCGGGTGGGATTGGTAGTGAAAAGGAACTCAGCGTTGCTATGGAGATAGGTTATGATGGAGTACAGATGGGTACGAGGTTCATCGCTACACACGAATGTACAACTCCACAGGATTACAAAGATGCCATAGTCAACGCGAAAGAGGAAGACATCACATGGACAACAAAACTTACCGGTGTACCTATCGCAGTCATAGAAACAAAAGGCTCCAAAAAACATAGTAATTGGCTTGTCAGGAGACTTCTAAAGAGTAGATTCAAGCATCGAGTCAGGGTATTGATAACAGGCATCTCATTCTGGAGAATGAGGTCATTAGCCAGGGGAAAGAAATCGTCAGCAAAAGATCTTTGGTCTGCTGGAAAAAGCGTTGAGACAGTAGACGAGATAGAATCGGCAACATCAATCATGAGGAGACTGGGGCTTTCTCTAGAAACAAAAGATAATTGATTAAGAGTCCAAGTATGCAAGTTTGTTAAGTTGTTGAAGGTCACCAATTACTCCGAACCCAAACTCTTCTTCTAACGCTCTCGAGACTAATTTGAAGTCGGAGTCCCTGGTTGCAACAGCGACACTTCCTACACCTGT
>CAXHFZ010000094.1:0-5331 GCA_964016325.1 uncultured Candidatus Poseidoniales archaeon
TGCGTCGAATTCCATGGCCTTGAGAATATGCAATGAGGATTCAGTACCTTCTTCATCTACAGATAGGATACTGGGGATAATTTCAACATCTTGTAGCCCCGAATTTGAAATTAACTTTACAACCTCTGAGGACTCATTGATATCTAGGTCCGAGAATGGTTCGAAGCCAGTGAGTAGAATCCTCTTTTCTTCCATGGAGCAAGCGAGAGGGGCTCAACGGTTGTCTTTTTGGGTCTATTAGCAGTCACATTCATTGATATCGACATCTTCCAAGGTATGATGGAAAACGAGTACGTGGTGATTCTCCCTGCTGAGGAGGAGGAGGATGAGGTTACTGCAATTGGCGTAATTGGTGTCATCTGGAAGGAGTTGAGTGGAGGAGTTGGCCCCTGGGGCGCGTTAAGGCCATTGGTTGCGGTTTTGCTTTCTCTAGTTCCTTTTCTATTCCTTGGACAGCACTTTAATCGTCAGCATAGAAAATCTGCAGGTTGGTTCGTAATACAGTTTCCGTTAATTTTGTCTATCTTCCTCTGGCCAGTTCTATTCGTTTGGTCCATATTTGACGCATGGTGGGTATCTAGTGGCATTGTCGCCAGGACCAGATAGTCAGAAATTATCAGGGAGTTTAAGTGGGCTGAAAAGATGTCCTGGGCTAGTTGACTTTGCAAGTTGTGTCCTGATAATATGCTCCCAATCTCTGAGTACAGCTAGTGCTGGAATGAAAGGCAACTCCGTCTCATTCAATATGGTTCGAATGATTGTGTCAAGAATATCCATTCTATCCTGATCCACGGATTCCAGTATCCTCTCCAAGGGGAATGAGTCCATGACTGGATCTTCACCAGAGGACTCTACTGGCTTGGGAAAGAGTAGGTCCTTGGGAAGCTCCTCATCACTATTCAATGCCTTATCTTCGAGCTTTTTTACTATAATACGGATATATTTTGAAATTACCAATGACACTTCTATCACAGGAAGACCGTATTGATTGATGAAGTTGACCATATTCTCCTGAAGGAACAGAAGCTTTTCCTCCGTAGCTGAGGATATGCTCGGTATTTGTCCGCCTTGTTCGTCCATAACTATTCCCAGGGTTATTTTTTGAGAGTACTAGGTTGACCTGTCATCGTACCTTATCGGCGAACCACTATTGCCCCTTATCCCATCTAGTAAATCATCCTCAATCTCAAAATGATCGTTTAGCCAATCTCCATCTGTATCCCAATTGGTAGGGTCTGTACCGTCTGCAATCTGATCGCCATCGATATCGAGTATCCACCAACCATACACGTACTCTCCAAGGAAAATATTTGGAAGATGATACTGGTCTCCTGCAATCCTGTTGAATGTATCAGTCCACTCGCCGTTGAGCGAAGTTAAATCATTACTACTATCAACGTCCTCATAGTCCATGTCGTAGTCGTTAATTACCAATGCATAAAGTCTATCATTATCATTGATTTTATTCATCCTGAAATAATTAGTTGATATGGACGAGCTCCCAGAGCAGGTCCCTAAGAGGCTCTCCCTTAATTGCCACCACTCAGATACTGGCTCTCCAGAACAGTCAACAAGATTCGATGATCTGACCAGAGAAGGAGAGGACATCGAAGCATTGACTACTCCGAAGTACTCTTGGAAGTTGTTGTAGGGCTGGTAAATACAACTCCCCCCAGAGCAGTCCCAAGCACCATCATTATCTGCATCTTGACCGGCATCGGAGGGATCTGTCGGATCATGAGTGAACCAAGCCCATTCTAGAACTGGCCTAGTTATCAATCCGTTAGAAACCTGTACTGGTTTCCAAACCACAGAAGTAACTTGATGCCAAAGAACTGAAATTTGCAACCAGGAAGACCAGTTATCATTCGTCTCGTTCCAACCTCTGTAATACTCGTAAAAGTCTGGCATCATATCTCCATCGGTATCGTTGTCCAATGGGTTCGTTCCATACTTGAACACCTCTCTTCCATCAGATAGATTGGAGTCCTTGACATAAGACGTGACTACACCATTAGTGAAAACAGGCTTCATCACGCTGGAATCGTCATCGCTGTCATCATCCAATGGGTGTGTACCATTGTTGTACTCCATCAAATTAGAGAACAACAAGGACTGTGCTCCTTGGGGAATCTGTCCTCCCGGTTCATACTCTGAGAACTGTCTTGACTCCCATGTTCCTTGAGGCGCGGGAACGTCAGTGATTTCCCTATCGAACCATCCGTCAGAGTCGGGATCATAGTTTACGTCCAATGGATTTATTGGATTTAGAGACCACCTGAAGTCATTAACAGGCAGGAATTCTCCGTATACCGAATAGCAAAATTCCCAACCATCGGGCATCCCGTCAAGATCTGAATCATCATCCGTGGGATCGCTAACTCCGGCTAGGCTGATATTGAAATTGTCCGGATGTAAAGAGTTGATTAGCCCCATTCTATCTGAGGATTCCAGACTTTTGCTTCTGAACATGTCATAAAGCTGGCCAAACGCGGCATCATGTGACATTCCCTCCTCTCCGGTAAATGCATTAATTGCATCAGCACCATATGAAACCAGACCTGTCTCATTTGGGATTGTATCCACGGCTATCTTTTTTCCATAAATTCTAGACTCATATTCTGCTAAGTTATCAAATGACTCCGAGTCTGAAATCTGACCATTCCCATCACAGTCGTAGGAGTCATCGTCCGAATCCCTAGAAACATCAGATCCTGTTAAGGGATTCATCTCCCATATATTCTGCTCCAGATTCCACTGTGTGAACCAATACTCATACCCATCACTCATCCCGTCTCTGTCAGTATCCACGTCATTTGGATCTGATATTCCTAGAAGAGCAGATAAGAGTGGTTTTGCTGGACTACCTGACAGCCAATCTTGGTATTGCTCCATGGCTAATTGAGCCTTTCCTTCCTTTCCAAACAAAATCCTGAATACTCTATTATTAGCCTCGGATGGATCTATCGAGTCAGCCTCTTCCCACATCCTGGGGGCATCTGGAGGAGAGAGACCCCCGTTAGCAGGATTATTGTTTGTAAGATTCAGTTCGACTTGATCGGTGATTCCATCTAAGTCCGAATCATAATATCCGTCACCAGACACAAGGGGATTTAGTGTCCATACAGAATCAGTTGAGTTCCATCTTGTAAAAATTAATTCGATTCCATCTAAAAGACCATCTCCGTCTGTATCGGGATTATTTGGATCAGCTGTTAGTCCGGTTAGATTCTTCTGATCGTCGGACAGGAAGTATCCGAAAGAGTATGTTGATTCTGCAGAAAGCCATGGAGTAGGAAGTAGCTCTCCTCCTACGCTCAGTAAGTAGAATTGAGGTGATGTGACAAGAGAGTCCGTCTCACTGAGATTTCCATCTATTGAGTTGTATTCTTCCCAGTTATTCATTCCATCTCCATCGGGGTCGCCATCTTGGTCCCTTTCATCTACTGGATTCAGAGTCCATTTCTCATCAAACAAACTCCATCGTGAATGATAGTATTCCCAACCATCTGGCATTCCATCTCTGTCTGAGTCGGAAGAAAGTGGATTTCCAGAACCGACATCTTCCACAGTAGTTCCATTAACTAAGCTGAGGTATGCAGTACTGGTGTACTCGCCAAAGGAGCCTGGAGCGAGTCCTTGCCATGAAGAGTGTGATAGGTTTGTGACGAATCCGTTGGGGAAATCCATTCCTGACTCTGTGGAATCCGAGTATATTATCTGATCTTTCAAATGGTACTCGAGCCAATTTACCAGTTGTTCATCCATTGACAGTACGCCATCCATATTGATATCATAACCATCACCGTCTGGATTGTTGAGTGCGTCTGAACCATTCAGTGGATTGATTCCCTTGTTGTCCTTATTCCAAGAACAAGTATATCTCGCCTCCCAGCCATCGGGAAGTGTGTCTCCATCAGAGTCTACGTTGTTAGGATCTGTAGGCATCCATGATAGTGCCGACTCATTTGACTCCCCATGGGATGGAAGTCCATCTCTGATTACGTCATCAATTATCTCCCCCCACTTGTACTCACATAGATTTGACAGTCCATCTCCATCTGCATCTTCTTCTGCATCGTTTGGATCTCTTGGGTCTAGTGTCCAGAGATTTCCTCCAGTGTAAATATCTCCAATCCATCTCCTGTTCTCAATCTCCCAGCCATCAGGCATTCCGTCTCCGTCTGTATCTGGATTGGTGGGGTCTGTTGGACCGTCTGTACCCCCCCCTGCGCCTGAACCGAGCCATCCTTCGAGGTGGACGGTCTCCGATTGTGATGATGAGTCGTCACAAACATAGTCATCATTCAGATAATGGCAAGAAAATGAGGTTGACTCCAAAAACCAACCCCAGTACTCTTCTCCGTCGGTGAGCCCATCTCCATCTGAATCAATGTTTCTTGGATCCGTACCATTTGTACCGAATTGTGAAGTGTTTACGTATCTGAATTCCTCCAAATTACTCCACTCACGGATAAATATGGTCCCATCGATCAAAGGGAAGCTGACTCCATCATCATCAGCATCCCTCTCCCTATCAAATGGATCCGTTGGATCTAGACCATGAACATATTCCCAACCGTCGGGCATTCCATCAAAATCCGAGTCGTCCGATAGCGGGTCTATCGGCATGATGTTCATGAATCTGCCAGGCGAGGACCCTGAGAAAATCCATTCTTCATTTTCGTTTTCCATTGAGATTAGGTTGGTGACCAGTCCTGGCATTCTTGTTTGATTGATGTAGGGGCCAAGGACGCCTGTATGGCCCCCTTCAAGGCACCATGTTCCGTCCCTTGAGCCTAGAACAACCATTCCCTCGATTGCCAAAACCGATCTGATATCATTCGCACCCTCAGTCCAACGTTCTGAATTGAACATCCTATCGTTACTTATCGAGGATCTTGGCATCTGCATGAATATAGAAAGGTCAATCAGGTGTAGCCCTCCTGCTGTTCCCATCCATACTCCCGTAACTTCGTCTAGATCCCCATTATCCAGAATAGGTCCCGCGGGCTCCAAAACATTGACGACCGCGGATTTGGATTCGTTCAATAGATCGGCCATTCTAACGAATGTCTCTGCATCTTCGATATCGAAAACCCACCATGGATCTCCCGCAGAAGTAATTCCGTCCGTAGTGTTCCATGCAATCAGTCCTGAATTAGTGGCTACCATTAGCAGAGGGCCCCTGCCTTGTATCGGGACTTGGATAGCATCATTGGCAGATACCTCCGAGTCGGAGAGAGCCTCAGTCAATGGGGAGCTGAGGATTTCTTGTCCGACACTTACGGATCTTCCCCCGCTCCAACAGTCTCCTCCAGAGCCCTCATC
>CAXHFZ010000095.1:0-5235 GCA_964016325.1 uncultured Candidatus Poseidoniales archaeon
CGGATCGACTGAAGATAGCATGGAGCTACTGAAGAAGAAGATGGCCACGAGTGATAAATTGTCGATGATATGTGTCGATGTGGCAAATGGTTACAGGGAGGTGTTTCTAGATTTCATCAAGGAGGTTAGGAGGAACTATCAGAATTCCATAGTAATTGCAGGCAATGTGGCAACAAGGGAGATGACCGAGGCACTCATCTTAGCCGGAGCTGATATTGTGAAAGTAGGCATAGGGCCTGGTTCGGTTTGTACTACTAGGAAGGTGGCTGGTGTTGGATACCCCCAACTTTCTGCAATCTCAGAGTGTGCTGATGCCGCACACGGATTGGGAGGGCATGTGATGGCCGATGGTGGTTGCTCTTCGCCCGGGGACGTAGCAAAGGCCTTTGCGGCTGGAGCTGATTTCGTAATGCTGGGAGGGATGCTGGCGGGCCATGATGAGTCGGGAGGAGAGTTGATGGAGGGCGAAAATGGAAAGATGTACAAGTCATTCTATGGGATGTCGTCTGTCAAAGCGATGCAGGAGTACTATGGCGGAGTGGCTAAGCATAGAGCCCCAGAGGGAAAGGAGGTAAGAGTACCATATAGAGGGAGTTTAGAAGAGACTGTTCAATCAATATTAGGCGGGGTAAGGTCGGCATGCTCCTACGTGGGGGCCAGGAGAATCAAGGATCTGCCAAAATGTACTACATTCATCAGAGCTACACGAACAACTAATGAGGTCTACCAAAGATTCAACGTAGAAGAATAATATCTTTGGGAAACTGAATTTAATGACTCTGTTTTAGGTTAATCGTGGATGAGTTCCTTGGACTGGTTGCAATTGGTGTTTTTATTGCAGCGGCACTCACAGTTCCTGCTGGATTCGGCCTGTCTACAATATCGACGCCGTTGGTACTTGTACTAATGCCCCCTCATGAGGCAGTGGCGGCTTGTACTTGATTGAAGCATTAACCTAGATATCCAGGATAACTTGTGAAGTCCATCCCGGACCTTCAAAATCGGGTACTTCGGAGACTTTTCCACTAACTGTTACCCCCTCTGGAACCTCCTCGAGAATCAATTCGTGCATTGTGATAGCCTTGACTTCAATCTCTCTATCTGCCAAATCTGAGTCTATCCAAGATACATGACCAGAAATATAGTCGTCTGAAACAGAAACAGAGACATCGACAAGCCACTGTCCTTCGCCATACCCCCTGTATAAGACCTCTTCTAGCCATCTGACTAGTCCTCTTTCTAGATCTTCGCCAATTATAGGAACAGCCCAGGTAGAGGTTTGTCTTGCAATTGAGTTAAGTTCGCTGATTGGTACTAGAAGCTGATATTCCTGTATGCCGAGGGTGGTTTCTCTAATGATGCTCTCTAATGTATTAGAGAAAGATCTGATTCCAACGTCAGCTGTAGTAGGAAATATCCACCATGACATAGAAACAACTCTCGGGACCTGAGATTCTCCGATGACCTAGTTGAACATGTCGCAGAGTTCGCCTTGGGAAGGGAAGCTAGTTGGGTCTTTTGGATGTGTATTCCATTTATTTTCACACTTGTTGACGAAGCCATCGCCATCGGAGTCTACATTTGCGTCAGCCGGGTCCATCGGGTCAAAGCCAAAATAATATTCCCAACCGGCCCACATCGAGTCGTCATCCTGATCTTGATGGTATACCTCTGATCCGTCTTCCCAGATATCGCCGTCAGTGTCTGGATTAACTGGGTTTGTGCCATTCTGATATTCCTCGAAATTAGTGTAGTTCTCAAGATCATTGTAGAATCTTAATCCAGCCTCTGTCATATGATCAATGTGGCACTCAGAATTCTGCGGATTGTTCCATCCTGGACAATACCTGTTCATAAGATTGGTCCGGTTTAATCCGTCTTCGTCGAAGTCTTCTTGCCCGTCATCTATCCCATCTAGATCGGAGTCGGGCATTCTGGGATCCATTGGACCTCTGGCACCCAGTGCATCCAGAGTATTATTATCCACTAGTCCCATCATAAGTGACTCCTCAGAGTAGGTAACCTCCCAACCGTCTGGTAACTTATCGCCATCTGTGTCATGGGATACTGGGTTCGTATCCCATCTGTCCGGTGCCTCTTGGGAATTCATCAAAGTGTCATTATCTATATCGAAAACTGAATCGGGAATGGATCCATATGATGGATCTAATGCCCACCTCCCTCCATCGGGGATGAAGAATCCTGAGATGTTCAACTCCCAGAGGAAATATTCCGGATCAATTATTCCATCGTTATTCCTATCTCCGGAGGAGGAGAAACCATCCAGATAGTTCTTCCAAATCCAACCACCGGGACCCAATCCACATTCCATCATTGAATCGCAACCGGGAGGTAGCCACCAGTCTGTTACCACCCAGAGGCTGTGACTATTGGTATTCTGCTGTACGGAAAATACTTGCATCTCCCAACCATCGGGTTGGGAGTCACCGTCCGTATCATTGTTCAGGGGATTTGTTGCAGTCTGCCACGGTCGCGGGATAAACAGTACTTCTCCGCCATCGTTTAGTCCGTCGGCGTCGCTATCAGCGTTGTTGGCGTGAGTAATGTACTGGTCCTCTCCATCTACAACCTCCTCACCGTCTTCCAGGCCGTCGTTATCTGAATCGAAGGCAGATGCATTGGTGTAGTATACGGAACCATTCCAGACAAATCCATCAACAGCCTCAGTAAAGTCCTCCAACCCATCGGAGTCAGTATCTTTGTCAGTAGCATTGGTAAATGTCTCAAAGTACTCGACAGCGTCAGATAATCCATCCTTGTCAGTATCAAATGCGCCGGGGTCACTTCGTACAATTACATCCCTGACGCCGTGATCGACAATTCTGATTGTCCACCCAATTACTTCGATTCCATCGATTAGGCCGTCTCCATCTGTATCAGGAGATAGTGGGTCCGTGGACCTGCCATCAACGGCCCCATCCCCATCCCTATCCCTTGCATTGAACTCATCGAGATTTGTGAATCTTTCATCTTCCTCGACCACCACTACCAAGTCCTGAAGTCTGCTAGAAATTTCCTGCCCCACCTCCACATTGATGTGATATACCCAACCGGCGGTTAGGGTCTTTACAGGTATGTTGACATACTCGCTATCTTGGACCGTTCTAACGTAGAGGATTGTCTTGTTCACTGTCACGTAATCCCCGATTTCAACCATTATTGATTGTACTGTTGAGACTCCTACCATGTCAGAATACCTGACGCCCCCGTCTCCATCTGAATCATAACCGTCGAAGTCTGGATCATCATCGGCATTGCTACCGTCATTTGGATGTATGCCACTAAGATACTCCCAGCCATCGGGCATTCCGTCATTATCAGTATCGAATTCTTCTGGATCAGTGAAATTTGATGGGCCCCAGGTATAGGCGACCTCATACTCTTCCACATTGTTCAATCCGTCTTCGTCTGGATCGCCAAATGCATCAGTCGCATTGGACGGATCCAGAAGGTCACTGTAACAGTACTCGAATCCATCCGGCATTCCATCGCCATCAGTGTCCCAATCACTTGGTCCATTCAACCTTCCATCGCCATCCATGTCTTGCTCGAACCAAGTTAGATCGCCAGGCTCAGACATGAACTCACTGAATGGTGATTGAAGACTGATAGTTCCAAAAACGGGAACTCCGCAGTGAGTACCTAATTCAATAAAACCGAATGCAATCTCATGTCTATCTGCAATTAGATCGCCGTCACTGTCCTCTTGGAGCGGATTAGTGTCATACCTCTCTTCAACAAAATTTCTCAGACCGTCGGGGGTTGGTTGCTCCAAATCCAATGCGGCATCGCAGGAAATCTCTCCGTCGGCATTAGCTACGAGATCAAAGTCATCTTTACTTAGCTCGTTCATTATCTGCTGTCTAGCATCTGGCCCTTGGCTATTCACTGATCCATCTGGAGTTAGGAAATAACAGTCCCTATTGGCATTTAGAGGATCTAGTAACCTAAGGACGCCATTGGGAGTGATGATCTCGTGTACATGCATGGATTCCCACTTGTCGTTCAAACCATCGTCATCTGAGTCACTGTCCATAGGCTTGGTCCCTAGAGCTGCTTCTTCGGTATTTGTCAAGCCGTCCCTATCTGGATCACCATAGGGGCCATTATCAGGATTGGGGAACGTTTCATTTTGTTCGCCTGTTTCATCTTCATTGTCAGTGTCTGAGAATGGAATCTCAGAATCAGCGGGCTCCCCGTTGTCGAGTGGGTCCAATCCATTCCTGATTTCCCAGCCATCATCTAAGCCATCGTTATCGGTATCAAACTCCCTCCAATCGGTACCATAAAGTGTCATTTCCATCCTATCTGGAATGCCATCGCCATCAGTATCTGTACCGCCTTGTCCAGTAGATTCAATGTCTACAACATCTGATCCAGCTGGCTCAAAGCCCCCTGACTCTGTTGTCGACAGCCCAGCCCCGATAATAGTGTAAATTCCAGCCAGACAGAGGGTTGCAACGATTGCAGTTACCGCATATTGGTTGTGATTCATGGCCATTGTTACGCCCCGGCCCCCTAGGGGGCCGACCCTTTGACATTAGGGACGGATATAACATTTGACAGCCCAGGATTATCCGGAAATGACAATGGAAGTTCTCTTTGGAGCTATATTCACCGTTACGACTCCTCCTTCTGAGCCAATCTTAATTCGGCCCTTTACCCCAGTCGATCTTTCCCAACAACCAAGCAATATGCCTCCTGAAATAGCGGGATGGAAGCACCCAACAATCTCTGAGTTCAACTCCCCATTTGCCGAGTTTAGGTTTGGTTTGGATAGTCTCCCTAATCCTTGTAGGGAGAGGTTTCTGATTGAAGAGTTTGTCCAGTCCTTTGCCTCTGAAATCATGACGTGCCTCTCACTATCCGAGAATAGTTGCCTGCATGAATCTGCAACGGCCGTCCACCACATAGCTCTTTTTCCAACCACATCATCCCAGATGTAGTCCTCCTCGCGCGAGTCTCTAAGTAAGGCTACTTGAGAAAGTGTGAATTCTTCAAATCTCAATATTAGGTCCCTGTGAATCATAATCTTCCTTTCGCCATCAATCTCCCATCCCCCCGATTCTAATTCCCTGACATCTTCCCACTGGAAGAAACCGGGATTTCCAGTAAATTCATCTGAGGCATTCCAATTCTTTTTCATTTCCTGGGGAGAGGGTAAATCTGTCTCTTATACACATCTGACGCTGCCGACGAATGACGGCGTGGGGG
>CAXHFZ010000096.1:0-5205 GCA_964016325.1 uncultured Candidatus Poseidoniales archaeon
CCTACTCGCTGAGCCAGATGTACTACTACTGGATGAGCCCTTCAGCGCTTTAGACAGTGACTTATCCGTAAGATTGTTGAAAGATGTACGCCAGCTCCTAAAGAAAAGAAAATGCCCTGCTATCCTTGTGACTCACAACCAAAAAGAGGCCGAAATGTTCTCTGACAGAATACTGGAAATGTCAGGTTAGGTAACAATCGGTCAGTTCTTGACCTCATCCATGGTCGGAATCGTGTGGATCAGGACCTGCCATTGAGGATTCTGAGGCCTTGGAAAGGAGTCTGGAGGCCAATCTGGTCACGCAGGGAGGGGCTTGGGGGATTCTCCTTCCTCATCTCCATCTTCTTCGTCGGCATGTTCTCCATAGGTGCCCCCTACTTCATCTCGAACAACATCGCGGCGCAATACCTCGAAACAGTGTGGGACCCCGAGATTGCCCTGGACAGGAGCCTTCCCGTGATCAACTGGATGATTATCCCCTATGTCGCACTGTACCTGTTCTACCCCGCAACACTGGCCCTAGCCCCCAGGGACGACAGGGGGAGGATGGAGCTGGCACTGGGCGTCCAGGGCCTGTTCATGGCCACGATGTTCTGCGTGCTTTTCTTCCTACTCCTGCCAGCTGAGATAGACCTCAGGGACCAGTTGGACACGCACTGGGAGACCAATCCCCCCAACTGGCTGGAGGAGGCGCTTTTCACGTTCATACACGTCTCCGACAATCCCTGGAACGCATGGCCCAGCCTGCACATCGTCCACTCCACCCTTCTGGCCAGACTCATCACGCACTGGGTCCAGAGGGACCATCACGAGAGTCGCTTCGCCAAGCCCTTCTTGGTACTCCTCTGGGTCGAGTGGGCACTGCTCTGTGTCAGCATCCTGGCTACGAAGCAACACTACCTGTTCGATCTCGTCACAGGGCTAGTAGTCGCTTTCGTATTCTGGAGGATGTTCACCAAGGTCATCGACATGGTCGAAGATAGAGGCCCCGACAAACTCGCATCTGAGTCAGGCTGGAGCGACTAGTTGTTGTATGCCAATGGGTGGTATCGATGCAGCACCAAGTCTGATGGAAGTTGCACAAGGGTTGCTATTCTTCGCAGTCATCATCGCATCTTCATTGAAGATGAAATCAAATGAAAAGTTTCTATTCACCCAATCGCTTCAACGATGTAGAAGATGCCACTTGCAACGATTCCAATCATAACGCCATTGTGAATCCATTCGGACTTCAGCGATTTCAACCAACGTTTACCCACGTTGACACCGATGAGAGCGGATGCAACCAAAACAAGTGTGAGATTCAAGTGAGAGTAAATCTCATCAAACCTAAAGAACAGATATACCGGAATTCTCGAAAGGTCAACGCACAAAGCAAGGACACTTGCAGTCGCAGCATAGGTCATCTTATCCGGCAGCCTACGGGTAAGGAACATGGCGCGAAGCGCACCCTGGTGGCCTGACAATCCGCCCATGAATCCAGATCCGAAGCCTCCGACCCTGTCATTGGCTTCTGGGATCCTGTAGCCCGTCCACTTCTCACTCATGGTGAGCAACGGCAACACGATGAGAAAGATTCCGATGATGGCCAATAGAGGTGCCTGTGGGACTTTATTTTGCAGTAGTGCCCCAAGAATGGCACCGACAACCAACCAGACGCCATATTTCCGAAAGGCGTGAAAATCAACATGCTCCTTCAACGCGGCAAACTTCCCCGCATTGTGAGCCCCATGTACAATGGCGACGACGGCCACAGCCTCATGAGGGCCCATCAACAGGAGAACCATCGGCGTCAGCATGGTGGACAGGCCGAAGCCTGCCGGGACCGTCAGCGCCGCCGCCAAGAAGGCGCCAACCGCGACTAGTATCAGTTCCGCCATCGTTACAAGTCCAAGATGAATCAGTTGAAAACAATTGGTAGGAATGCGTTAGCCGCTTCCTCACAGGCATTGGCTACATCATCCAGTCTCTGCAATACACGATACATGTGAACAGCAGCTAGAGCATCATCTCCGCCAGTTCTGAACACAAATCCTGCAGCGTTGCTTTCAACGAGATCAGCCTCATGTTCCGCAAGGTTAACCTCCTGGACATACTTCAGCAGTTCTTCCCGGCCTGTTTTAGTGTAGCCAGATAGAGTTAGATCACGTAAGTGGAGCACGGTGTCCTCGTAGACTGCAACCGTCTTCTGGACTGCCTCTGCCATTTCCATGACCATTTGCCTTGCTTCATCATTATCGTAGAGCGGTCTGAAAGAGAGTTGCTCAGCAACATTCTGGGCATAGTCTGCGATTCTATCTTGTCTACCAAGCATGAATAGGAACTCATCAGAGCCAATCAGTAATTTCCATTCTCTGGAACTGACTTTGTCTCTTAGGGCGTTCTTTAGGTTGTCCGCAGCCAACTCGGCATCTATTGTCGCCTGAATTTCTGCAGATGCATCTTCGCCCTTTGTCGCCTTATGTACAGCTGTCAGCATGTGGTCAACAGTCACTTCTACAGCTTCTGCGTGCTTGTGGAACAACTCGAATACAGTAGGTTGTTTTGTTCCATCTCCGCCAACATCAGCCAACGCATCCTCGATAACTACCTCATCATCTCTAGTGACCCAGAGGACATATGCTACCGTAGCAAATGCGATCGGTAATACAACGATTAGATTGATTGCAGTACTTCCCATAGCGACGTATAGGGTAACTGCTCCGAATCCAGCAGCAGGAAGACTGGCGACCCATGAGGCGAAAATCTTTCCAAATACTCTGAAATCTACATTTTTGGCTCCACCTGCTAGGCCAACCCCAACCACTGCTCCGACTAATGTGTGGGTTGTGGATACTGGGACCGCAAGGAATGGCATTGAGAATACTAGAATTGTAGTAGCCGCGCCAAACTCTGCTGCGAATCCTCGTGTTGGAGTAATATCGGTAATTTTGTGACCAATAGTTTCCATAACTCTCCAACCCCATGTTACTACACCTATTGCTATACCAGCAGAACCAAGCAATACTAACCAAAGTGGAACGTCTACCTTTCCAGCCAATTCCCCTGGTGTTGAGTTTAGTAATTCGTAGACGGTAGCCATCGGCCCAATAGCATTGGATCGGTCATTTGCTCCGTGAGCGAATGCTACGTATGCAGCAGTAATAACTTGTAACCAAACGAAGATTCTCTCAACACCGTGGAATCCTTCTCCTTGGAATTCGTAATTCTTCAATACCCAATACAAAATCGATGAGCCGATAGTGCCGATGACTAGTGCGAGGAGTATTGAGTTGATAGGAATCCAAGCACCTTCGTACATGGCATTCAAACATTCATTGGTGATTACATCTGCATCAGCTGGGCAGTAAGGCGTAAATGGGTCAAATGAACCATTTTCTTTTACTGGTAGCCAATCATACTTATTTGCGACTATACCCTCTCTTTCAAGTCTAGCAATTAGGCCCTTTAGAGCCTTGAATTGTAAAGCAATACCAAGCACAAAAAAGGTTGGAAGTGCCATAATTGGGGCCATCCACCTACTTCTTGCAATAGGATCTGGAGCTTCTAAAATCGTAGCACGGACAATGAAGAATGTGAAGAAAGCAAGCAAACCACCCATTAACGGACTTGCTACCCAAGACAAAACAACTTCAGTCAACTTTTCCCAATTGATAAGAGAAGCATCATATTGTACTTCTAGGACTAGTCCGATTCCTACAATTCCTCCAATTATTGAGTGTGTAGTAGATACGGGCAATCCAAATCTAGTTGCGATTGTAATCCAAACCGCTGCCGCCATCATAGCCGCAATGAATCCGTACATCAGATCATTAGTGAAAGCCGCATTGAAGTAATCCGCCTCTGTATCAAAGTAGAGAATTCCTTTCCTTACGGTGTCAGTAACGGCGTCTCCGGCAAAGAATGCACCCATGAATTCGAAGACTGCAGCAATAATCACCGCTTGCTTCAGGGTTAATGCTCTGGAACCAACAGAAGTCCCCATCGCATTCGCTACGTCATTCGCTCCAATGTTCCATGCCATGTAGGCACAAACAGCAGTTGCAAGAATCAGGACGAGCCACATTATCGGTTCCATATGGACACAGCGAAATATATCTAGTATATTGATTAAAAAATATATTGAATATATAGTTTAGCTAATTTTCGCTATACTACTCTGAATAAAAAACTATTTAGTTAAGTCCTATAGTGTTTTAACGTGAGCCAAGGAAAGCCCCCAAAGTCAGAAATTAGAAAAGTTCAACTGACAGGGGGCTCGACATACATAGTTAGCCTGCCCAAAAAATGGATCAATGAACACGGTCTCGTTGCGAAGGACCAAGTCAGGATTGAATGGCGACCTTCAGGTACCCTGAGGATTATTCCCGAGGCAACGTCATTAGTCAGAAGGAGATTGGTTGAGTTAGACCTCAGCAAGATTCCAGGGGAAATGGTCTATGACCACTTAGTCGGTTCATACTTGGCGGGCTCACAGGTAATTAGAATAAAATCGAAAAAGGGTTTCGATAGGAGTCTTAGGAAAACATTCAGAAAATTCATCAATTCCACCAGAGGGGTGGAGATATCCGCTGAGACGGAATTCAGCATGGAGATGATCAATCTTCTCAATCCCTCGGAAATGCCACTTTATTCCAGTCTAAATAGGATGTACCTCCTGATATCCAGTCAGATCAGAGATGTCATAGATGTGCTGTCAGGAGGGGGCAAAGAAATCCTGGAGGACTGTCATGACAGAGAACAAGAGGTTGATGCAATAAGACTGCTCCTGGAGAGGCAAGTCGGCCAGATACTGGAATCCGCCAGTATCGAAGACTCGCTGGGGACCTCAAGGTGGGAAGCCTCCGAGATTGGGAAAGTCGTCAGGTCATTGGAAAGGATGGGAGACCATTCATATGCACTTTGCAAACTTTCCTTGAATAGGTCTGCCGACTCCCCAATATCAATAAATTCCGTACCGATGGCGTCAATACAAACCTGGAAATCCTCAATTAAGTTGTTAATTTCAAATCTGAGGAGAAGAAAAATTTCAGAGATCCATACGGCCAAAGAACAACTTATTGCCGCTATAAATGATTTGGACGATTTCGAAATTGACTTGGTTTCGTCTGAATTGGATCCTTCTGAAGTATTGTTTTTGGTTCGTTTTTCTGAATCAATTAGAAGGATGTGTGCTTATTCAATAAACATGGGAGAAGAGCTTCT
>CAXHFZ010000097.1:0-5113 GCA_964016325.1 uncultured Candidatus Poseidoniales archaeon
CGGTTTTTACCATTGTACTGACTCCCCCGGTTAAGCCCAAATTCGCCTTTATCATCGCTGTGAATATAGCCGGTAACAAAATTAGTGCCGATATTGCTGCGACTAACAATAATAGAATAATTACGGTGATAAAAGGCTTAATAGCTTCAATTGGAATTAGATAAGCACACGTCAATCCTCCCGCGGTTACAGTTGTAGCTTCAAACAGACTCAATCCAGTGCTTGCACATGCTGTCTGTATGGCCTCGATTGTACCGCCTTGCTCCTTAATTCTGTTAGCTATATGTATAGAGAAGTCAACCCCGACTCCTACTAAAATAGATCCGATCATCACTGTAATTAGGGAAAGGTCTACATCGAGTCCATCCATTGCTAGCCATTGCATCATTACCGTAAATCCTACAGGTAGCGTCGTTAGGAGGGCATATCTGACATCTCTGAACACTAAGGCCAAAGTCAGTACTGTGAATAACAATGCAAACCCAAGAGATGACCACTGAGAGTCTACAATTAAATTGTTAACTTCTATTGTTATGGAGGCTACTCCAATTAACGTGCTTGATGTTACAGCCCCGTCCTTCTCCTCTTCAGCGTAGCGGTTTACTTCATCTACCGCCAGAGTGGTACTCTGTACATCCATGAAAGGCATATCGATGTATATCAGACTCCTATCATAATCCGGAGAAATGAATAATTCCCTCATCTCAAGAGTCATACTTTCATAGAATACATATATCAAGAAATTCTGAGATTGGACACCTCCAGTATCTTGTAAGTCTAGGTAATTGAGAGCACTCCAAAAAGATAGATTTCCAGTCTGCTCCCTATCGAAAATTAGTTCCGCTATATCGTTAACAGGCCCGAGATCATCTGGTACTAAGTCGCTAACAGGCGTACCCGAAACATTCACACCCACACCTATTGCTTTCATAAGGAAAACAATAGATACGGCTGTGGTGTTATCTACAGAGTTGCATTTAGTTTCTAGCTGTTCTATACCCTTAAGATTGGAAAATGGATCTTTCTGTGCACCGGCTTCAGGTATAGGGTCCGGATCTGCATAAATATCTGACTCTATGAGTAGGAAACCCGGCTGTCCGGCATTGAATTCTTCTGAGTAGATACCCATTTTATCTACAGCATCTACACCCGCAGGTGCCATTTTTAGTAAATCTATATTTTCTTCTACATTGGGTCTATTGTAACCTGCAGACATTACCATAGCCATCATGAAAATAACAAGCGTCACTCTTGTCCATTTAATTGGCACGCCCACCGCTCCTTGGAATACTTTAGGGGGGGGATGTGAGGGCTTCTTCAAGTCCAGCATCATAGTAAGATTGGGTACCATTAGCATAGTCATCAGATATACCACAACTATGCCACCGGATAATGCAAATCCAATGGTTTGGATTGGTTTCATCGGAACAAATACTAGGGAAATGAATCCAATGATTGTAGTTAGCGCTGATAATAGAACCGCTCTTCCAGTGGAGCTAATGGCTTCAGACATCTTCTCTCTAGGCGATCCCTTAGCTTCTGCATAACGGTTTGTAATGTGTAACCCATAAGATACACCTAGAGCCAGAACTATCGGCCCGACAATAATCACAGTCATAGTCACTTCATAATTTGTGTAACCAATGAAGCCGAGAGTTATCCATACCGAACACAATGTAGGTAGGCCGGAAATAATCAGGGTCTTGACTCCCTGGACCCATCTTATTCTACCAGTCTGTAATAAATCACAGTGAAATAAGAATAGTCCGAACGCTACTATAACAACTCCAACTGGAAAGACTTGCCAGAATAGCTGAAATGATTTCTCCGTGATGGCATTAGTGAGTGGAACAGGGCCAGTAAGGGTCATCTTTAGCCCCAGCTCAGAACCATCGCAAATTTCCGAACCTTCGTCAGACTCTGGATCTACTTCGTTACCATTAGAGTCCTTACATATCCAGTTATTTTCCTCGGAGATAGTATCGATAGTTGCTTGAGTTTCCTCTATAATGTTTGATATTGTGGTATCGTCTTCGCCATCTCCATTAAGATCTAGGTTACTACTTATCCCAATGATGATTACAGCTCTATTCCAGTATCCAGCTTCTACTGTGTTGCCCTTGCCCACATCCCTCACTAGTTTGTCTAAGGCGTTTTGAGGCATCTCACCTAGGATTTGATCCACTCTCTCTTGCTCATCTGGAATTGAATAGTCACCGATTAAATTAGATTGTTCATCTACTAGATCGTCAACCTGCTGAGAGAACTCATCACTTCCTGTAGCTTCTGCTATTCCAGAGAAGAAAGCCTTTACGACCCTCCCTCCACTAGAATTTACTTCTTTAACTACCGTCGATACTGAAAGAACATAAATCACAAAATCTTCCTCTCCTTTATCGTCTCTGACCGTGTTTAAGGCACTCTCTACCTTGTCTATCTGTCTGAGAATCGGTAACTGATCAACACCAGTCTTCTCAGATTCTACATAAATTACCATTACGTTAGTAGTCCAATTAGTTTCAACATTTTCTATGTCTCTTTGTACCTCGGAACCTACAGGCAAGTATACTGCCATATCTCCATTGACATTGAGTGCCCCCTCTTCATCACAATAGTCATTTTCGAATCCATCTCTACAGTCCAGGATACCAGAATGTCTACCCAATAAAGCAGTTACTGTTAGACATAGAATCACAGTAATAACTGGTACCTTCGTAATCAAATCGCTTACAGTTGAATCGACCAAGGCCCGCTTTATTGTTACGGGGGACCTCCTTACGGAGATCAGCATTTTTTTAGAGTCGAATTCTGATGCCTTGTCCCGTAAAATTTTGACAGTGGTTTCTGGAGCACTTGCTAGTGACCTCAGTACTTCGGCCAACGAGGAACCAGTTTCCTTATCCCGCTCTGTCATGATACTGTACCTCTGCGAGTACCGAGGGGACTTCAACCCCACGCTGTTTAGTTAATCGCAAATGCAATATTATCAGGTCAGAATAATTCGGCAACAGTGAATAATGAGTGTTCTCAGGCGCGTAACAGAGTTGCCATATGGGAGACCCAAAAATCACTGATAAAAGGTGGACCATAGATTTAGAAAAAAGGATTCAAGAGTCGCACTATGAATTCAATCCATATAGATACTCTTTCGATCCAAATAGTGAAAAGGAGCTCTTTGTAATTGATACTCCCCCTCCCTATCCCAGCGGTACGTGGCATATTGGAGCTGTAGCTCAGTATAGCATGATAGATGTGATTGCCAGAAGCCAGAGATTAATCGGCAAGGAAGTACTATTTCCATGGGGAGTTGATAGGAATGGAATAAATATTGAGTTTACAGTGGAGAAGAAAACTGGGAAAAAAATGCGCACCTACGAGAGGGGGGAGTTCATTGATTTATGTAAGGAAACAATAGAGGTCTATACTCAAGAGATGAGGCACACCGCAAAAAGAGTGGGGCTATCTTGTGACTATGCAAATGAGTACTTGACCGATGATCCAAAATATAGATCTGTAACACAATCTATCTTTGTTGATCTATTTAAGAGGGGGGACATTATAGAAGACCTAAGACCTAACATTTACGATCCTGTTGAAGGGACCACAATCGCGGATGCTGAGGTTCAGAGAGTTACAAGAGAGACACTTCTATGCGACATAATATGGAAAACCGAAGATGGCGAAGAGCTTGTAATATCTACCACCAGGCCTGAGCTAATTTGTGCCTGTGGAGTAGTAATGGTGCATCCTGATGATGAGAGGTATCAGCATTTGGTTGGTAAGAAGGTGAAATTACCCATTGATGTAGATGACAGAGCGAATACTGTTGAGGTCATGACCCACCCATCAGTAAAATCAGACTTCGGCACTGGAGTACTAATGGTCTGCTCTTTCGGAGATCAGAATGATGTTTCAGTATTTAGAGAGCTTTCTCTAAAGCCATTTGTAGCTATCGATCTGGATGGTAAGTTAACAAAAATTTCAGGACCTTTACGGGGTTTAAAGGTCCTTGATGCTAGGAAAAGGGCAATAGAGATTCTTGAGAAATCTGGGAAGATGCAGTCCTCTAACAGAAGAATGCAGGAAATACCCGTTAGTGAGAGAGGCGGAAATCCTGTAGAAATTATTCTACTGAAAGAATGGTATGTCAGGCAAACGCACGTAATCGAAAGGTTATCAGAAATTACTGGCCAATGTAACTTCGTTCCTGAGAGAAATAAACAATTTCTTTTCGACTGGATGGAAGGTATTTCCATCGATTGGCCCATAAGCAGAAGGAGGTGGTATCATACGGAGGTTCCAATATGGTATTCAGAAGATGCTTCCAAGGTTGTTGTTCCCCCTAACGGAACTTATGTTCAGCCGTGGAGGGACACTCCCCCCGAAGGTTCCGAGGTCCTAGATAGAGTAACTAGGGAATTTATAGGCCCATATGATGAAATTGCAGAATCTCTAGGAACTCTTTCGGGCGAGACCAAGGTATTCGACACCTGGATGGACTCCTCAAATTCTAATCTATATGTAAGTGGTTACATCAGTAACCCGGACATGTTTGAAAGGGCGTTTCCAACGGCATTGAGACCACAGGGTAAGGAAATTGTCAGAACATGGCTATATTATACCATGCTGAAGAGTGCATTATTGTTCGATAAACCTGCCTTTGCGAGCATCTGGATAGATGGACTAGGAATGGATCCATGGGGAAGAAAGATGTCTAAGTCTCTTGGAAATGGGATTGATGCTGACTCCGTTTTGGAATGTGGAGCAGGTGGCCGTACTGGATCGTGGAAGATCAAGGGCCCAGAAGGTAAGCAGGTTTCACTCAAGGCTAACAAAATTGGTAGTGAGTGCTTCAGGCTCTGGAAGGCATGTGACGCCCAGGTTGGGGATGATTTCCATATCAATCCAGAAGAGATAGAATCGAAGTATTTTGGGGTATTAACAAAAATGTTCAACATAGCAAGATTAGCTAGTCAATTTGAAGTCCCAAAATCTCTAGACTTACGCCCCGATAATCTTGCTTTTGAGGATTTATGGATATTATCAGAATTTGATGAAATGATGCAGAGTGTCAAACTTTCTTGGGAAAGGTTGGATATCTACACTGCTACAC
>CAXHFZ010000098.1:0-5109 GCA_964016325.1 uncultured Candidatus Poseidoniales archaeon
ACGACGTCATTCGTCGGCAGCGTCAGATGTGTATAAGAGACAGCCACCACCTGGCCATCTTGGAGTACGGCCAGTACTACTAAATCAATGAATTGAGTTGGATCAAGTGACATGACCTTGTTCTCAGAGCTGTAAGCGAGCCTCATAGCTATGGCGCCGACTTTCTCCCACAACTCTTCGCCGGCAACCTCGTTGCCGATAAAGTTCTCCGCGCACTGGATGAAGAAGTTGACGCTGTGCCGCCTCTCGTACTGCTCGAACTGCCTCCACTGCCTAGTGGTAGTGGAGCTTTTTCTGACCACGAGGTCCCTGCCTCTCACTAAAAAGTTCACCGCCTCTAGCAGTGTCCACTTAGGCCCCGTGGGACGCGGTGGCCATGATATTGCATGCATCCTAGTTATCTCCTTCACGGTTCTTCAATTAACACTCGGGAGACTTCTTCCAAAAAACTCTATCTCTCGATCCCTCATGCAACACAGGTGCCCCCAACGACTGTTGTCAATCTCGAGGCTGAGGGCGGGCAACTCATGCATTCCAGTCTCGTACTCCTCGTATACCAGCCGTTCCATCTCGGCGTCCCGCTGCTCCTCGGAGACTAAGTTCTGCCTCCCTAGCTTTACCTTCACCTTCATGGACACCTCCCCACCATGTGGGCATTCTCCTCGCTCTCACTGGTTGCTCCTCCAGCTTGGTGTCTGTAAAGGAAGGGTTTTTTCCCTTTGGGCCACTGCAAAGTATCGGTAGTGTGATCATGAAAGCTTGGCTTTTGCAAATTTGTTTACTGCAAGCCTTATTATCCAGCTCATCTGGCTGGTGGTCTCACTGCAGGAGCCTTTTCCAAGGAAATTGCCCCCTGGGCAACTGGAATTCCATCCAGTGGTTTAAAACCCCGGCCTACTAAACAGCCTGGCCCCCGCTTGCCGACTGTCGCCTATTTGTATCGTCATGCCAGAGGTCTCAACGCTGTAGAGCGTTCTTCAGCACTTTCCCCCGAGGTAACAGAATCTCTTTGCCAGGTGTAAAACCGGCTTACAAGTCTGCCTGGCTGCTGTTTGCCTCGCAGACGATGTGTGCTCTCCCCAATTGACTCAGCTGAGTTGTCTCTCAAGGCTACACTTTGCCCAACCGATCCGTCTTCTTCTTCGACTTGCTAGATTTGCAAACAACTTTGTCTTTGCAGAGCTCTGAAGCTTTCCGTTTTTCGGACTTTATATGAACTGTGTTCAACTCTACGAGCATTTAGCTCTTTACGCTTAGTGGTCTCTTTGGACCTTTCGCTGATCTCTTCTCCGCTGAAGTGCTCTCCCTCTGACTTCCAAAGTCATAAGCAACTTGGCTCATCTTCATCTTTTCCGATCAAACTCCTTAATGTGCCCGCCTCCTCACGTTGTTGGAACCAACGGAAACTAGTGCTGGAGATTCAATGCTCCTGAAGTAATTGTATGACTTATTGCTCTTTGGCAGGCATCTATCGGCAGTTGCACTAGTTTCCGGACCAGGGCCATTGACCCCCTTAAAAGGATTAGAAAGAAGAAAAGAGACATAACAAATGCATCGTATCACACCAAAACCAAACATAACAACAAAACATCGAATTAATCCGGTGGGGAGCCCGGGTGACCGCGTCTGCCTGCCGCACAGACCGTTCTGTCCTCCACGGTCATAGCCTAGTATAGAACCGTATCCAGCTTCACCCCTGGATCGGGCGGGTCTTATGAGTGCCCTTGGGGCTCCCCGGGTCAACCATGCTTTTCCCTCACCGCCCTTTCTTATTCGAGAGGCAACTCTTCTCTCTTTCACCAGGTAGTATCGACCCCGTGATGACTCGTCATAGTAGAGGGGCTCCACCTCCAATTATTCTTACAACGTAACAGTTGTACTGTGCTCTCTGGCACTAGGGCATATCGGTGGGGCCATCAGTGCAACGTGGTCTCTAAGGTTCGGACTCGACCTTTTATTTCTATCTCAGCCGGCTGCTTCCCTCAGGCTGCAACATCTTACCAGGCGCTCCACCCCCGTGGTGACACGTCAAAGTAGAGGGGGCTCCGCCGACCACGGACTATTTCCCTGAGCCTTTGTCTTTGAGAAGAACAAAGTGGTGCACTGTGGAGGGGACCACCTGTCCATTCCCCCGCATTTGGTTGACCCATTCGCAAAAGTAATGAGATAAATATTTTAAAAGAAAGTTATCACCTCTGGTCATCTTGCTTGCTTGCTCCTCTCCTTTGTTGAATGTCTTCTCCAGACTACTCCCTCTTATTTCCATCTTTGCTTCTCATTTGCTGTTTGCATTCTTACATGATGGTTTCGCTGCTGTGGCGACTAGATGGAAGTTTCAGAATCAAGGAGTGTCCGGCAGAAGGGAAAGCAGATTGCGTAATTTTCTTCCAAGAAATTGAAAGCAATCTGCGCTCAATGGAAGTCCAGTTTGGTATGAATGACTTTTCTTAAATTGGAACAATTTATGAAAATTCTATATCCGGATTCTATATCCGGATATCCGGATATCCGGATTCTATATCCGGATATCCGGATTCTATATCCGAAACTTGTTTGTTTCGGATACCACTTCCTGGAAAATTTCCCATTTTCACTGCACTATTGTTACGTGAAAATCACAATTTTCCATCCAGTGGTTTCCAAAATAAAACTTCGTTTCTATTTGAAACCAGGCAACCGAGAACCCATGTTCGAGTGTTGGGATGAGAGCGGCAGCGAACATCCGGATATGGTTCCCCACAGAGGAGTGTGGAGCAGAGGAAATACGCACCGTATTTTGTGGAGACAATATTTTTCAATGTTGCTGTGCACTGGCTCTGAAGACCACTCTGCTAATCTTTCCCAGTTTCTCCTGGCTCAGCGTTGCGTACCGCCTGACTGTGGAGTTGGAGACTACCCTCATGTGTTTCTGAACCAGGTGATCCGAGACCCCTGCTTGGGTGAGAGCTGTGACTGAACCTCTTCTCATACTGTGGAGGCCGAATTTTTCGATGTTTTCTATGCCTGCAGCTTTCAGGCCCTTTCTAAACTGATCCCGAGCTGCCTCGTAAGAGATCGCTGCACCTTTTTTCACGAGAATTGGGAAGAGGAAGTCTTCGTCTTTCCCCATCTCTTGTGCTTGAAGTCCGAAAATCTGTATCTTTTCCCTTTTTGACTATTATGTCAAATGGAAGGAACGTTTAGCTGTGTCAGCTGTCTCCGCTAAAGAAACAATAGTTTTTCACCTGTTGTAGGCAATTTGATGGATCAACCTCCGTGGAGTTCTGTTTCTTTGGTGTTTCTTGGCAGCAACAAGGGTAGGCTGGACGACTCCTCTTTTCCTTGCTGCCCTCAACCATCAGGAGATTGCATCCAGGCTCTACAGCCGCCTTCCCGTTCACCGCCAGTAGCTATTGCGGATACAGCACCAGCAGCAGTTAGTCATGAGGGGGCTTCTGCATCAAGTCAACACCAATGGGCGCCTACCCTCGTGCCTGTCTCAGAAATCTTCGAGGCATTCCTCTTAGCGTTCTTGTGGCAGTCACCAATCTTTTTGATGGACTTGTCCTCTTGGACAAGGAACTGCCAGGTTGAATTTTCCGCTCAAAGGCATCACTGGAGGCTTTCTTCGAATTCTTAAAATTTTTCAAAGGAAGACTTAACGCACGAATTTGCTATCAGGATTACCACTTTTCCTGCAGCTCAAATTGCGTAGCCGCCGAGTTCAAACAAGGGAGAGCTCCAAACTTCTGAAGGCGAGGTCGGGACTAGCTTCAGAGGCGTGAAGGTGAAGAGCCAGAAAGGGGCTGGTATTGGCGGAGTAGCTTCCGCCTCTGGTTGAGACAACCCTGTAGAACACCAGGCTCGAGACCTCCAAGATTCCTTGTCTTCAACGTCCCTGAATTTTTGAACCCATCACGTGCACTGCGCCTCGATCCTCCTATTAGGCTCTCTTTGCTTCAGTCGCCTTCAAGCCATATCGGCTTGCCTGAAAGAATCACAACGCCAAAATGCAGGGAAGCCCTTCAATTTGTGTGTCTCTCATTCCCTCACGTGCTGAGTAATCAAGACAGATGCTCAATGAGCCCCACTCAGTGTATGGATATGAAAAGCGTGTTTATCAGCGGCCAGGCCTGCGGAGATAGCTCGCAAAGTACTTCTCAAATCGGTGGAAACCAGAACTTCCCAATCTCTTTCAGGTTTTGTTCTTCTTTTGACCTGAGAGCTGTGTTTAGGGGGAGCTCATGCGGCTGCTTGATCTATCAAAACTTGCGTCTCGGGTGAAGTTTAACCCGAGCAAGGGACGAGGTAGAAGGAACTTGGAGAAACTGGAATCCGTTCAAGCATGCCAAGAGGGAGGGAAGCATTCTGCCTTCTGTGGAGCATGGTAGACATCTTGCCGCCGCACATGTAATCTGCAACATTATGGAACCACCTTTAAGGGTTTATGTGAACTCTCATTTCCCTGTGAACAATGTGTTAAGAATCAGAACTCGTGAAGAGATTTTGTAGCAATATCTGACACCTGCTTGTTGCTTGTGAGCGTTTAATACTACCATGGCCTCGAGGGGCTTCGCCTTGTAGATAAACTCCTCGACAACCGCTTCTCTTTGGGATTGAACACAACTACACAAGTGCAGCAGGAGGGGGTTGTAAAGGCGTTCACTTCCTGATACCAGCAGCCCAGTCGCATTCTCGCGCTTGTATGTCACCTTACTGCCCTTGGAGCCCAGAAATTCCTGGCTTGAGCAACCTTGATATGAACTGGTGAAGATCCTCGAAGCTTAAGATATTGCCCACTGGCTAGTGATCCCTCTGAATATCCTGGCCGCTGGCCTTATCTTGAGGAGCACTGCCGAATATTTGACAAAACTGCTCTGTCTTCTCACTAGTGTTGCCCCCCCCTGACTCGGTCTCATCTCTATCGCTTGAAAGGACTTGGAAAACCACTGCAGCATATGTCATAACTTTATACATCTGCAACCTACGTCAAATAGCTCATATCTCCCCCACGAGATATAGGCTGAGGAGAAAAGGGGCCTCCTCGCTTTCTCCCTTTCATAGTCGCCACTTTTCTTTTTAACTCCTGTCTCTTATACACATCTGACGCTGCCGACGAATGACGTCGTG
>CAXHFZ010000099.1:0-5096 GCA_964016325.1 uncultured Candidatus Poseidoniales archaeon
CTGCGACGATATGGAACCCAGGAATGAATCTATTTCTGATGAATGCGGCCTGTACAGCTTGATCTCTGTAATTACCGCTCTGATTCTCAACCCTATCTCTCTCGAAGCCAGTCGCATTGTATGCTTGAACAATGGTTATTCCAGATAGGACATTCTCAAGGATAGCAATTATTCCACCTGTGCTCTCCCTCTGTTTACGATATTTTCGTTGTACTCTTGTTGAGAACCAAATAACCATTGGTACTATCATTAACAGTGGCCCGAACAGAATCATACAGAGCAACGGAGACATCCAGTACAAGATTACGAATGCAGTGCACAAAGTCGTGAATATCCTGATTATACTGGTGCTAGAATCTGAAATTATATCCTCGAGTTGGGCTACATCCGCGGATAAGACGGACATTAGATTTCCAGTTTGACGGGTCTCGAAATAGGATGCTTCCATGTTCAGTAGTGACCTCGTAGCATCCATCCTAATGTCGTGCTGGGCCTTGTATGCTATAGATTGCCAAAGTTGATTGCTAAATCCTTGGAATATTGCCAGAATCACAAATGATGCGAATATAAGCAGGCCGAAGCCAAGCTCAGTTGAGCTTATTGGACCCAAATCTGGTATTGATTCTATAGTGACAAAACTCTCTATCCTAGAATTTGTGAATTGAGGATTATCAGGGTTGTAATAATCAGCGGCCATACCGATAGCAATGAATGGAATCAAATCAAAGACTCTTGCACCCATATTGGCCAGAAGACCTCCGAGGGCCCTCTGCCAGTATGTCATGACATATGGGAAAATCCTCCATATCTTGCGTCCGACAACTTGTCTTTCTTCAAGAAGGTCCGAGTTGTCCTTACTGATCGATGTGACAGCTATTGATTCCCCGCCTTTGGATTTCCCATCACCTGACATGATACAACGCAGAGAGAGGAGCGTTTCAATGCTTCACTCAAAGTTTCTCTAATGGTGCGCCCGCCGGGATTTGAACCCGGGACAAGAGGTTGGAAACCTCTTGTGATAACCCCTTCACTACAGGCGCTCTGGTTGGCCGAGCGTATGTTATCTCTAAACCGATTCGGTCATGGAGAAGTTGTTACTTCGTAGTTGAAAAGTAATGGCGTTGTCGGGAACATGTGCTCCTAAGGCAGCGAATGGGTATAGCCTCGATGATATTGTTCATGCCGGTTAACAGTCCTGTTTGGAAAATGGGAATTGAGCGGATGGGATTTGACATTGGTTTTTCTGAATTTGGATTTTTCGCGACTTCTGTACTGATTTTCATTATTGGAGCAATCTTAACTTTCACTCCCAAGACTATATTCGACTAGAAGTAGGTTGAGGAAATCCAATTCTCGTGGATATCTAGGATGTACTGCTCTATCTTTTCATCATCCCATTCCATCAATCTAAGAGCTTTGCAAAGTTGGTTTGTTCTCTTGGGAATAGTCCGGGGACCAAGTACGGCTCCCGGCCTCTTTGGATCGTCAAGAAAATCCGTCTCCATTCCCCAATGTGACTTACATTGTTCTATTGAGGAGCATATTCCTTCGATGCTTCCCTTTCCCATACTTACAGTGACAGGGAGTCCTGAAGTATTTCTCTGGCTTAGATCGGAAGACGCAAAATGTCTGACGGCCCTATTTCTGGGGAGGCCTGCTTTGTCACATAAGGAGGCCATATCTGCACATGTCTGATGACCATTATCTTCGACATGTAACTGTATGGGGGAGTTTGCGGATGAGGCCATTCTCATTATTTCCAGTAGCATTTCGTTTGCCTTCTCCCATCTTTCCTCTGAAACCTGATAGTGTGGTCTTCCAACCTCGCCAAGGCATATCGCATCTCCATCCTCTATCATTTCTAGTGCTAGTCCCACTGCGGAAATATGTAGTTCAGTAGACTCTTCGATGCCCATAGTATTTGCTTGGATATCCCAAGTGACGGGATGGGGCCCGAGTACGACTTGAACATCCAGTCCTATCTTTCTCCTAACTTTCGAGGCCATATTCAATGTCCCTTGGTATGCATCCCTGTAGTCGTTGATATTTCTCGGAAGAGACGTTGAAAATGATGGTTTATGAACCAGAAAGATTCCTGTACCACCAGCATTTGAGAATTCTTCGGCGGCGCTAAGGAATCTGTTGGTCTTATCCAGATGCATGTGCTGGTCCACAATAGGCCCTTCCCATCCGTCATTAACCAGCATTATCTCACGTCAATGCTTCTTCATTATCCAGTTTTTCAGCCCAATGCCTAACTGCCATCTCGGATACCTTTCTCGAAGATTGTCCTAAAACCACTCCTCTGCCATTATCGTATAGTATGATTGTGGCTTTGTGTAGTGATGCTGAAATCCTGATAGCATCAATTCGTTCGTCCATCTCAATATCTGAAAATCTTTTTTCAGCTATTTCTAGAAGTACATTCTTACCAAGAGAGAAGCTAACTATGATCTCTCCGGAGTCCATTGAAAGGCCTTCAAGTGGGAGTCCAAGATTGAGGAGTAATTCCTGGACGGCCAACTCAGCAACTTCGCTTCTGGACAGGCCATGTACTAGAATTGAGCCATTTGGCTCAATAACATATGTGGCTCTGGGCTCTTCATGTGAGACTACAACGTAGTCTCCCGCCTTGGTACCTGAAGCTAGATTTATGGCCTCAGAATGATCTATCGGTACTGTAGGTATGAATCTGAAAGTTTGAGTTTCAATGTTAAATTCGGGCGAGATAGGCATTATTCCATACTCCTGATTGTCTCTGGTTCGGGCCAAGCTAAAATTGATTCCTCTATCGAAGGCAGTCTGGCTTGATGTACTGGCACCATCAGTAGTGGCTGTGAAGATTCATCAACATCAACCCTGCTGTCCCTCAAGTCAGCCAATGCACCCCTTATCCTAGAGGCGAATCTCGTGTCTCTTTCCTGTGATAGATTTCCACCAATCACTCTTTCTTCCTCGGCATTCCATGAAAAACAGGTAGCGGAAGCCGCCCCCATCTCAGTATCAATAACTCTATCCTGCTGTATTTTTGAGACTGCTTTAGCAGAGTCTTTCTTCCATCTGCTGTTAGACGAAAGTCTTGATACTAGAGATGATATTCTTACCTGCATATCCGCACTTCTAGACAGCCAGTCTACCCATTTTTCTTCGCTTATATCGGGCTCTATCAGATATATCGGAAGGCCCCCTCTGGCATTCTGTGCATGTTTGACGAGTCGCATAGGTTCTGGATCGGGAATATGTGGGCCATCAATTTCTAACTCTCTGAGTTCCTTCAATAATTTTCCGAACTGAGTGCCTGAGGATATTGCCGCCTCAACGTTGGCTCCAGGACTTTTTCTCTCATTCATATAATCATCCTTCATCGATAAAAAATCATTAGTCGAGAGGAGTAGGGCCAGCCCGTCCCAGATTTGTCTGGATCTGATTTGGTTGGGCATTAGGATACAGGGTAGATGTGGCCAAAGGATTATTTTTCCGCCATCTGGATCTTCAATTACTACCTCTCTCCAGATGAGTTTGCCTCCATCCATGGTCATGCTAGGAGGTTTTTTCTGTTCAACTAAGCGGTTGAATTGAACATTTTTCTCGATTTTCAAGTGTAGTATTGAAGGAGGGGAAACGACGGGGTTGTTTTGAGGGACATGGGAGAGCCACGGTCTACCGAACCGGTAATTCTCTTGGATGAGGTGTTTCCAGGAGACACAAATGCCCTGGATACGTTGTTTGGAGGACATTTAATGTCCATCATGGATAGAGCTGCAGGAATGGCGGCTAGTAAGTTTGCACATGAGGAGTTCGTTACGGTTTCTGTAGATGCCTTGAAATTTCAGAGACCAGCATATCAAGGCGACATAATTAGGACCATTGGAAGGGTAGTTTGGACATCTCCTCGAACAGTTGGAGTACTAGTTAGATCTTGTAGGATGACAAGGTCTGATTGGGAGCCAGAACAAATTTGTTCTGGGTACTTTTTCATGGTAGCTATTGATGATGAGATGCGTCCTATATCGGTACCTCAGTTCACACCTATTTCCGATGAAGAAATGAGTCTTTGGAACGATGCTAAGGCGGCTCGCGACGCAATGCGAAGTTAATCTAGAGAGACTCTGGAGGTATTATGTCAGTCCTAAACGTAGCCTTCTATGGGTCTGACGAGATGGCAAGTAATATCGCTAAGAAAGGAGATTCCAGGGACGTCGTTTCATACATATTCAAAGAAACCAAAGATGAGAAGGTAAGGATTCTTTCTCTTCTTAGGCCGTTGAAGCATCCTGAAAGTATCAGACCTCTTCTGTCAGTGCTGAATGTTTCTAGAGTCGGGTTTGTGGAAGTCAAACAAATAGACGCGTCCCTTGGAGAATTATTAGTGGCCATGAAATGCTCGGAAATTGGAGTCGGGTTAGCAGTTATTAACCCTGATTCTGGAGAATGGGTTGATCCAGAACAGGTAAGAATTCTCTTCAAACAAGCTAAACTTAACTGGAAAATTTTGGAGGATATTCCTGAGGCACATGAGATTAGAGAGGAGTTGTTTTCACTAGGGCAATCTGAAGATGAAAGTGACGAATTGGTCGTACCACTTGATCAGAAATTCAATGTTCAGGGCATAGGAGTGGTCGGGATAGGATACGTTCAATCAGGCAACATAAAGAAGCATGATCATATTGAAATTATCCCGGGCAGAAAACCTGGAGTTGTAAGGAGTCTTCAAGTGATGGATGACGATGTAGAGGAGGCTGGTTCTGGGGATAGGGTAGGGGTTGCACTCAGAGGAGTGGATGAAGACGACATTGGGAAGGGCTCAGTGATTGTTATCAAGGAGTCAGATGTACTAATAGAGGTAATCTCCACTGTCTCTAAATTGAATGAGGCTCCGTTCCAGAGGAGGCGTGCCATGATTGGCGATATTGTTCATGCTTCTACTAATATGCAATTCAAGGTTGGCAGGGTTATTGCGATACAGGGGAGTATGATCTCTATCGAATGGGAAAGTCCACTAGTTATCAGAAAGGATGGGCGCGGAGTAGTTATTTTAGTTCAGCTCGATGCTGTTCCAATGAGGATTCTTGGGACTATCACAGAGACCAGTTCGG
>CAXHFZ010000100.1:0-5055 GCA_964016325.1 uncultured Candidatus Poseidoniales archaeon
CCGGATTTGGCATGGGTGCATCATCAATTGCTCTTTTCGCTCGTGTTGGAGGCGGTATATACACCAAAGCCGCTGATGTTGGAGCTGATTTGGTCGGAAAAGTCGAGGCTGGAATACCTGAGGATGATCCGAGAAATCCTGGCGTTATCGCAGATAACGTTGGTGACAATGTCGGAGATGTTGCCGGCATGGGTGCTGACATCTTCGAATCTTTCGTAGGTTCGATAATTGCGGCTATGGTGATTGCATCTGCCAGCGACGAGATGGGAACCGAGTATCTGATGATACCAATACTTCTGGCTATTGTCGGATATCTTGCCTCTATTGTTGGGGTATTTTCAATCTCAGCCATGAAGAATATGGATGCTGGAGCGGCTCTAAGAAATACTACTTTCATCGGAGCGGGTCTCTTCATTGGAGTTGGCTATCTAGCTCTAGACTACTATGATATGGATACCCAAGTAATATTCGCAGTTGCAATTGGTAGCTTGGTAGGAATACTAATCGGATTAGTGACAGAGTACTACACTGGAATAGAGCCTGTATTTGGTTTCAAAGTAAAGGCGATACCGTACATCGGAGAGGCGTCCAAGACAGGTAGTGCAACCAATGCTATAGCGGGGCTTGCTGTTGGTATGGAGTCTGTAATGGTTCCAGTATTGCTGATATCTGCAGGAATATACGGCGCTAATGATGTTATGAACGGCGGAGATATGGGGCTTTATGGCATAGCAATGGCAGCTATGGGAATGTTAGGTACTGTTGGAGTTACGATGACAGTTGATGCGTATGGGCCTGTTGCTGACAACGCTGGTGGAATTGCAGAGATGTCAGGGTTAGGAAAGGATGTCAGGGATATCACGGATGGCCTCGATTCTATAGGAAATACCACGGCTGCGATAGGAAAGGGATTCGCTATTGGGAGTGCCGCTCTAACTGCATTAGCTCTTTTCGCGGCCTACAAAACCAGTGCATCACTGAGCGCAGCTGACCTTTCACTTACCAATCCCGATGTGGTAATCGGACTTCTTATCGGAGGTGGATTGCCCTTCGTAGTAGCCGCCATGACC
Organism: uncultured Candidatus Poseidoniales archaeon; assembly: GCA_964016325.1. Taxonomy (GTDB): domain Archaea; phylum Thermoplasmatota; class Poseidoniia; order Poseidoniales; family Thalassarchaeaceae; genus MGIIb-O5. Next base: position 1,071 of record CAXHFZ010000100.1, read on the forward strand.
ATGAAATCCGTCGGTAGGGCTGCTGAGGCCATGATAACTGAAATTAGACGTCAATTCAGGGAAATTGAGGGTCTTTTAGAAGGAAAAGAAGGTGTCGAACCAGATAGTGCAACATGTGTGGACATCTCTACTCAAGCCGCTCTGAGGGAGATGATCATGCCCGGACTGATAGCGATTTCCAGTCCAGTGATTATTGGACTAGCACTGGGTCCTGCCGCCCTTGGCGGTACATTGGCCGGTGCAACAGCCACAGGAGTTCTGATGGCACTATTCATGGCCAATGCAGGAGGAGCTTGGGATAATGCAAAGAAGGCTATTGAGCAGGGAGAAATTGATGGAGCTGAAAAGGGAGATGACGCTCATTCAGCTGCTGTTGTTGGGGATACCATTGGAGATCCTTTCAAGGACACTAGTGGCCCTTCCCTGAACATTCTAATCAAGTTGATGTCAATAGTATCTGTTGTCATCGCTGGATTACTCTGATAATCAAAGCGTCAGTCTCTTGACTGTAACCCCTGTCGCACGGGTGTGAGTGGCAGGTCTGCAATTGTTATGGTCTGTTTGATGATGATGTGCATCGTCTCTGGTTGTATCGAGACAGGTGATTCTGGACAATTGGGAGAATCTGTGGATGACGACATGACCCTCCCAGAATGGGAAGTTGGAAATAATTGGCTCTACACATTCATCACACCACAATTCGGAGAAGATAGTGCGAGATTGGTTGTAGCAGAAATTGATAACGAATCAGGAGATTATCAAGTCGGTATTTCCTCTGAGAGAGAAGCCCAAAGACACGCTGTAATCAACCATAATCCATTTCTTGGCCGAATGACAATTAATGGATTATCAGTATACGAAAATGGGATACCCCAACAAGTATTCTCATTTCCATGGGTCATCGGTGATGAATGGACATTCACGCTATTCGGCCAAGAATGGAGTGCTACTACAGTTTCCATAAACAATGGAAATGCCAGAGTAAGTGCGGAATCTTCTGAAGGTCATCAATTGCAATATACATTCAGCGGAAGTGATGGTTTCCTGGAAAGGCTAGTTTGGGAAGACTCGGAGGGGAGGAACCAGTTACGTATGGATCTGAATGTGGCCAGATCAAACTACCAAGGGGACGTTTTCTTCTACAGAGCTAGAGACTTAATTGAACGGCTATATGAGGAGAATGACCAGGAAATATACGACTCATTTTTCGACGAGGGACACCCAACAGAAGGGGACTGGGATACCTTAGTTTGGTATCTTGATGTAGAAATATCCTCTAGTGGTGCATCTTCAGGTTCTCTAACAATGAAGGATCATGCTGGAGCTTCCCCCCTTACCCGTGCATGGGGATCAGGAGCAACAGAAAAAGGAGCGATAGGCACCATACCTTCGAATACTGGAGAATATTCGCTTACTGTAACAGTTCGTGGACAATCTTCGTACATACACCTCAAGGTTGCCGGGGCATTGGTTTTCCAATGGAATCTGTGAGGGATTGGATGAGCAAGGGTACGCTCATAATGATGCATGGAATGACTGGTACGTCAGAAAAGATGGAGGAGCTCGCGCGGGGTTTAACCCCCGATGGATGGTCGACATTATGCCCTCAGGCGAAGATAAGACACCCTACGAGAGGAGGTTTTGCATGGTGGCTTTTCGAGGAGGGTGTCTCCGAGGACGAGTCGATATCCCAAATGGAAGATTCATTATCAGGAATCTTGGAGATAATACCAGATGGACCAATAATTGTTGGTGGCTTCTCCCAGGGGGGAGCGATGGCGTCGGCCTTGCTAGAAACTAAGGCGAGTAGTTCTATAGTCGGGCTGGTATTGATTGCTACAAAAACAGCCAGACCTGATGAATTGCGAGGGTCACTTCCATTTCTGAAGCCACGACCAGTGATATGGATGCATGGAGAGCGCGATCATTTGGTCCCCCTTGATGTGGGTATGGAGCATATCGAAATCTTTGAGGAATCTGGTTGGCCTGTAACCAGGTTGGAACATGAAAAGGGACATATGGTTAATCTCAATCAATTTGAGGAAATGCGCGAGCAAGTTCAAAAGATTGCTAAAAATTCTCAAAGATAGTCAATCAGATGATCGGATCCCCCGACAAATATCGGCGAATCCTGCCTTAAGTCAAAAACCACAGGAACTGTTCTATGGCCCGTCTCGACGATGACCTCCTGTCTAAGGCCCTCATAGTGGTCCAAATTTATCTCGGTGTAAGTTAAATGGTTGGCCTCCAAGGTTCGGGCAGCTCTGGTACAGTATGGACAAATTGTTTGACTAAAGAACAGAAAGTCCGTATCTGCGGACCTTAGATGTTCAAGCAGAGACGACATCTGGTTCGCCTTCCTCCCACCATACCTCAGAGGCTTCTCCTAAGTCCCCTCCATAATTCTCATCTTCATCATCACCCAGTCTCCCTTCCAAAACCCTATCGCATTCATCTGGATCAATGAAGACCAGGAATATCACTGTCATTAGAGTGAGTGCTGCTCCTAGATACAATGCTGAGATGTAATCCATGATTTCAATCGCTTTGCCGGTCAGACTTAGTGCTATGACACCTGAGAGATTGAACATAGACATGTATGCCGTGAATTGGGTACCTCCTGCCTTACTGTAGGTTAGTCGCATAGATACAGATATTATTGAAATCCAAGCCAATCCGTTTATTATTGCCCTGAGACATAGATAGGCGACCATGATAGTTGTATTTTCCCAGTATCCCTGCAAGAGAGCTAGTCCTGCATTAGCCAATGCCAATAGAGTGAACCCAATCATGGCGACCTCCCTAACGCCGAATCGATCACCCAGGAATCCACCTATCAGTTGCCCTGCCATGAGGAAAGCTATCACTATCCCTCCCATTACAGCGCTGTATTTGTCCATCTCCCAGCCAGCCTCATTGATGAAAATATCCAGTATAATGGGGTCGACGAAAAGATACAACTCCGAGAGGAGACATAGGAAGATCAGCAGGAATGAAGATCTTAGGGAGAATCCCTTCACAATATTGTAAGATGTAATTGCCGGGCCCCTCAATACTCGGGCAAATGGATTGGGCACTTTGGGAAGCCTCATTCCTAGTTTCTGGGATAGAGATAAAAGAATTACAAGAGATACAGAAACTACTCCAAAATTAACTATATCCATGAATAAAATGGGACGGTCTCGCCAGTCTTCCTCGATCAGTACCCCTCCGATGTAAATTATCATCGCCAGAAGAATTAGGGAAATAGACACCCAAAGAACAGCTGCAGTCAGGGAGATATTCTTGGAAACTAGATTCTTGGCAGTCCAATGAGCGGCCCTGTAAGGATCATCTTCCTCATTCTCTGTCCACGGAACTTCCAAATCGGAGGAATTTGAGCTTTCATCATCCACATCCTCTGGCTCCTGTTCTTTAGTATCCCAAAGACTAGAGCTTCTGGTGGCACTCCAGGGGAAGAGCTTGTCCTCTGGCCTTTCCCTTAAGAACAATGGAAGAGCCATGATTATTACCAACAATGGCAGTTGAATTACTATAGCAGATTTTATTCCAAACTTAGTCGCCATTATCCCCAGAATCGCTCCACCCAAGATATATCCAGCCCTCTTGGCGGCAAACATGAATCCGTTCGCCTTGGCGACTTCATCCGGTTGCAATACATCTACCGCTAGTGCATCGACACCTACGTCTTGCAATGATGAGAATAAATTGTGAATGAACAGCATCAGCGTAACTAGTTGTATAGATTCAGCTAGATTAGAAACGAATAGTAGTGCTCCCAGAGTCACTACCATCCCTGTTTGTGCAAATAGTATCCAAGGTCTCCTCCGTCCATAGGAAGGGGCTTGGACACCGTCCACCATTGGGCCCCACACAAACTTGAATGTCCATGGCAGGGCTATTGCAGCCCAGAGTTGCGCTATGGCGACAGGGCTGACGTCGTTTACAGCTAAGAAAGCAGGGAATGCAACATATGTGAATCCCT
>CAXHFZ010000101.1:0-5051 GCA_964016325.1 uncultured Candidatus Poseidoniales archaeon
TACCGGAATTTCCTGTAAATTCATCTGAGGCATTCCAATTCTTTTTCATTTCCTGAGGAGAGGGTAAATCCACCTCATCCCCGTTAAGTTCGACCATCAATACATCTTTTGATTCGGACCATCTGAACTTATGTCTTTTTCTCGTAGCCATTTCCCAGGTACTAGCAATAATCCCTGCGTCTAAAGGGCCCAAACAAAATCTGTTCACCAAAATAATGGTTCTTTCGGGAGAATCATCTATAATTTCTATTTCACCTAAGCCCCTGCATAATCTTCCTTCTGAGAAATATTTCCATTTTCGTGGGTTCTTTCCTCGAGGAGAGTCTTCCTGTAAAGACATAAGGAACTCCTCCGACTCAGAAGAAGCATGTGCGATTTTTCTACCTAGGCTGAGGCTTGTCTTCATCTCAAGATTTGAGAAGAGCGTATTAATCCATCCCGGACTCACCATCCATATTTTTTGACCGTTCCTCTGTATATCAGATATTGAACCGTCTGGTTCCGGTTTCCATCTTTCTTCTAAAATTTCAGGGAGTGATTTTTGTTTTCTGAAACGATCTAGTAATCCCAGATAATCAACCCCCAAGGAAATCAGAGATCCTGTTGAATGCCTCGTCTAAGATTTCAATCGGGGGCAGGCACACCATTCTGAAATGGCCATGGCCGTACTCGGGAGAAAATCCTGATCCATGCACAACTAATACGTGTTTTTCCTCGAGTAGACGTAGTACGAATTTTTTATCATCAGATGACAGCTTGTCGTCAGAAATTCTGACGAATAAGTAGAATGCCCCCCCTGGAGTCTCGCATTCAAGACCTTCTATTTGTGATATCCTGTTGATGCAATAATCTAGCCTCTCCTTTATCCTACCGCGGTGACCCTCGAGCCAATCGGTATCATCTGTCAGACCTGCCAGATAACCAAACTGAGCTGGAGTGGAGGCACAGAGCCTACTCCTTAGCAGCCTCTCAACTCCATCGCGGACCAAGCCTAACTTACCAGATGGGTCGTGCCATGCCATATACCCTATCCTCCAGCCCGGTGCGAAGTAAACTTTTGAAACTCCATTCAAGGCTAAAACTGGAACTTTTTTCGACCGTGATGCTACTGATACGAATTTATTCGTAAAATCCAAGCCATCATAGATCTCATCTGCTATTATGGTACATTTTGGCCACTGCTCGGCAATATGAATTAGGTTGTCTATCTCCTCAACGGATGCGACGTTACCGGTCGGATTGTTCGGATTGATTAGTACAAGTAGGCGGACGCTTTCATCCATTTTTGACTTAATATCGTCTAGATCAATTCGCCATCCATTGCTTGGATCAAGGCGGTATTCTACGGTTGTGGCGCCATACATCTGTGGATAAGCCATGTAAGGAGGGTAATGTGGGCCGGGAGCCAATACTTTGTCACCGGGCTCTAAGAACGATGCGAAGATAATCTGTAATGCCTCAGTAACTCCATGTGTTACATAGACATCGTCCATTTCACAAGCCCAACCCTTTTTGTTTTCTGACACTGCAATAGCCTCACGTAGTTCTGGGATCCCGTATGAAGGGCCATATCCGTTTTTTTGATCGTCCAGAGCATCCTTGTACGCACTGATCATGTGCTTAGGAGTCGGTAGACCATCAAACGCCAATGGGTCTCCTACATTCATTCGTATGATTTCATGACCTTGTTTCTCGAGTTCTACGGCTGGGACCACTACGTCCCGAATGGCATACTCTATTGCGGCGGCGCGGGCTGAAACATCGATTATCTCAACCATGGTCTCACAACCCTAGGAGTGTATTTGCAGCTTTAAGTGCATTTGGGATGCCATCTCCATTTGTCCCTCCCCCTTGAGCCATGGTCGGTCTGCCTCCTCCGCCACCTCCAATGTGTCCTGAGATGGCATTCAGAATCTCAACGGCATTGTGTCTTTCTGAGGCCATGGAGTTTTCGGTGCATGCTACAATTAACTTTCCGCCTCCAATTCTGGTACCGAGAATGGCCAGAGTCGGCGTTTCTGTGTCACGAGTTAGCTGAGATAGCATAGTCATCATCTGCTTCATTTCACCATCCACTTCCATGATGACATATCTGACTCCATCTACGATCACCGAATCATCACCACTCCCAGTTGTCCTTAGCCTGGCAATTTCCGCTTCAAGTGATTCAATTCTCTTCTGTTGGGATTTCCATTCCTCGAAAAACCTAGAAACTGCCTTAGGTAAGTCGTCTGAATGGACCCCTAGTACCTCTGATGCTTCACTCAATATGCGCTCTTGTCGCCTCGAGTGGTCCCTCGACGTCTCCCCTGCCACGATTTGCAGACGCTCTACCCCGTCTTGTACCTGACTGGACTTTAGTATCCTAAGCTCCCCAATATTGGATGCTTGATCGTGATGCGTCCCTCCGCAGGCCTGTACATCAAAGTCTCCAATACTGATAACTCTGATTCTATTGTGTTTGGGAGCTCCACCTTGATAAATGTCGAATCCATACTTCCTATCGGCTTCTGATCTCTCTAAAACCTCCTTCCTAATTTTTGGATTTGATTCAACAATATTGTTAGCCAGATCTTCAATGGCCTCTATTTCTTGTCTGGTCAATCTGGAATGATGAGTGATATCCAATCTGGCATATCTTGCACCCTTGTTGGATCCGGCTTGCCATATATGGGGGCCTAGAATATTCCGAGCCGCGCCTCCGACTACGTGTACCGCGGTATGGTGATCCATCAATTGTTTTCTTCTATCCCAATCTAGAATTCCCTTTACTTTACCTGGGGCGAGTGGGTTTTCCGTGAAGTGAAATATTACTCCATCTTGAGATTTAGTATCTAGGACCTCGTACTCATTGCCATCCTGTAAAAGTCGTCCTTGGTCACCTAATTGGCCACCTCCTTCTGGATAGAATAATGTCCTATCAGTCACCACTGCGAACGAAGGAATTGATTCGACCTCTCCAGAGAATGTTAATCCTGATATCATATCTTTTGTCAGGGGGATGCAATGTAGTACCTCAGCTTGGAATTCCAGAGCACTGGTATCCTCATAGAAATCTGGCTGAGTAGCTTCTATGTCACTTATTCCGAAGACTGCTTTCCTATCTTTTGTCTTTGAGGCGACCTTTGTCATTAGAGCGTTCCTTGCGGCCATATCGGCAGTGAATCCAACCCTGACCTCTAGATTCTTCCATCCAAGTTCCGTAGCTATTGATACCACCATTTCAGGATTTAAGCCCCTTTCTTCTGACAATCTGAATAGAATTTCATCATTAATATGTCTCGAATCGAGAGGAGTCTCCTTCAGTGCGGTTTTGACCGCAGCCCTCCCTTTCCTGAGCATCTCATTATATCTGGTTTCCTCGAGTTCCAGAATTTTTAGAATTCCCTCCTCGGATTGTACAAACCCGTCAATGTCCAGATGAGTATGGATATGATGAGCACCTAGCTCTGATAGACTAGCCTGTATCGACAGGGATTCTTTCATCCTGCAAACTCTTCTTACAAGCATTCTCACAAGGTATCCGGCCTTGCTGTTACTTGGCACAAGTCCGTCCCCAAGCATGTTACATATCGCATGCATGTGATCCGGAATGGCATATATCGATGATAGTGGTTCGGTTACTTTCTTTAGTTCGTCCATTGAGATTGATATCCCATTATCTGAAAGTCTTTCAGACAAATTTCTGTAAAGTTCCTCTGCATCAGTCCCGACATCTATATTCAGGATACCAGCTAATCTAGAAAGTTCGCTCAGTAATACCTCCATCTCTACTTTAACATCTAATGAATCAAGGAAGGAGTCGAAACCAGATATTTTTTTTAGCCAGTCGATAGACTCTGGATATATCGCCTCGTATATTGTAGGAGTTCCCGCGGCTGCCCAGCAAAATCTCTCAAGGCCATATCCTGTGTCGATTATTTGCAGTTTCATCTCACTATATTTCTGCCCCTTGATCATTATTTCTCCTTCTTCATCCTCTTCCAGATTCATAAAGACCAAAGTAGCAAGCTCCAATCCTCCCACGATAACTTCCAATGCTGGTCCAGCATTTCCCCCTCCTGACCATGGATTTTCGACATATGTAATGCTAGTTGGCTCAATACCCAGTTTTTCAACTAACAATTCATCACAGTATCTTACACATTGATCTATCCAGTATACGACGTTTCCATCCATCGGTCTGTTGAAGGCGTGATGTGCCATCATTTCAAATGTTGAAAGATGCCTACCAGAGCGCCCTACTGCAGCTACGTCTGTTAGCCTGATACACGGCTGACTGATCCCTAGGGGGTTTGCTGGAGGAGGGACCATGCCACTGGTCACATGAGGCTGAAAATCAGCTATGCTGGCTATTGTGAGATGGATATCGTCTCTCCATCTGGCAATAACCGGATATGGGTCAATTCTGGTATGCCCCTTAGAGTCAAAGAAGCCCAGGAAGGTCTCTCTCATCTCGTCTTTGAGCTGTTTTCCCCTTGAATCGAATCCTTCAATAATCGGATTTCCGATAAATGTGTATGGATCTTCATTGGTATCGCCACATGTGTCCCTATCGATATCCCTGGTCCAGAATCTTAAACCCGTTACCCTACAAATTTTTAGTACGTGGCCGGATTCTATCCAGTATGGAATACTGATGTCGCCGAACCCCATTGTCACCGTCCTCGCTCGCGCATTGGAGGGTTTGACTTGAATTCGATTGTTTATTTTGTGACGGCGATTTGAAAGGTTAGGCATGCGACCCAAGCCCATGGAGGCACCATGGAAGAGGCATATGAAGCCAGATGGGCCTGGGAGAATTAGGATCTCAAAACACGGTAGGATGCTTACAGATGCAATACTGGTTTCGGATGAGAACCACATGTCCGGACATACTGATGATAGGTCCCCCGCCCAGCTAGTGAACACAGCTAGTCTACCGGGCATCGTCGGAGAAGCATGGGCCATGGCAGATTGGCATTTTGGATATGGATTCCCAATAGGAGGGGTGGTTGCCACTGATGTTGATTGGGGTGAGCAAGGGGGATCAATTTCTCCCGGTGGCTGTC
>CAXHFZ010000102.1:0-5046 GCA_964016325.1 uncultured Candidatus Poseidoniales archaeon
GTTATTCCATCAGGATTAATGATTCCAATCGGAGCGTAAATATATTCCCAACCATCCAATCCTAGATTTCTCATTATAGGAACTAGGCGTCTCAGAAGGGAGACTCCAATAACCGTAAATATGACTCCAGTCATTCTAACAACTGTTAGGCTTCTTCTCTGGGAAATTTCCTTCAAAGTAGTGGGTGATGTCTTCATCATTGAGAGAGATACCCCTAAGAAGAATCCGAGGAAAATTCCGAACATTACTATGTTAATTGTAGCGTATAAACCATCTATCAACATCCCCTTGGAGTAGTCTACAAAGTTTCCGAATTCTGAGAAGTCCATAACCTCAAAACCAATCTGCTCGTCTTCTCCAGACCTCTCTGTCAGAAGTAAGGAGCCATTACTGCCAACTGCTACACCGTTGAAGCTATCCATCATTGTAATGTCATTGAATGATGTCGAATTGTCGAGGGGTGTGATCTGCTTGGTGACTATATTCCCCCCGTCTTTACTCATAGAGAGGTATCCCTGTTTGCCAGAAAGAAGAAATTTATTTGTCGTTGCTATCTCTATCGACGTTAGATTTTCTCCAAGGTTGGCAGAGTTGCCCTCAGATTCAAAATACTGCATATTCCATAGAAATCCCACTGCAGTGTTAATTTCTCTTGAAGACTTGATGACTCCTCCATCAGCTGTAATTGCATATGCTCTTATTTCGCTGAAGAACTCTACATCAGTAATCCTTGAAGATGAAGCCTCAGTAGGTGCATCTCTGTAATCCCAGGATTCTCCACTATCATCTGAGAATAGAATTGTCCCCTGTTCCCCGACAGCGATTCCTCTTTCAGTATCCAAGAAAGATACGTCTAACAAATCCCATCCTGAAACTGAACGATTGGTCCACTCCTGCATCTTGTAAGTCCAGATGGTCCCATTTCCACCGACTATTACCAATTCAGACACATCAGTAAGACATGCTCCATGGATCAACTCATCTCCGAAGTCAAATGTAATGTCCGACCATTCTGAATCATTGTTTGACTTAAGTAAAATTGTACCGTCACTACTAGCTGCAAGGAATGATCCATAGCCAGAGCTAGATATTGTCAGATCAGATGAGGTTAGGGATTCGCTAACTTCCCAAGTTAGACCCCCATCTAAACTAATTATCATAGTCCCATTTTCTCCAAATGCCCAGATCTCATTTCCTTGAGACTCTACTGAATAGAGGTCTTCTAAGGTTCCACTGTCAATAATGTCCCAGCCACTTCTATACTCCTGTGCATTAGCTGGGATGGAAATTACTAGTAATGACATCAATACAATTGGAAAAAAGCTTGGAAATCCCAAAGGATACCTTCCCCGCCCCTCAGAATTCATTGTTTCAAACATCCGCTCCCCCTTTTGTGGCGAGGTTCTTCGGATATAGTCCCGGCGGTACTCAAAAATCTGAATGCCCTTCAGTAATGTTCATCATCATCTTTCCCCTCCTTAAGCCATGGTAGGCATGTTATACAAGGGCAAAGTTAAGGAAGTATGGAGTACGGATGATCCAGATATCATAGAATTTAGGTATACCGATCAGATTAGCGTCTTCGATCAGATCATACCAAGCTTGGTCCCTAGAAAGGGAGAAAGCCTAAACAGGACTTCGTGCCATTGGTTCAAACTTGTTGAAGAAGCCGGAATATGTGATACCCACATTATAGAAATGAACGCACCAGATAGAGTTCTAGCGCGGCGATTCGAAGTAATCAGAGAGCCCGGCGCGATTCCCCGCGATATGGAGAATGTTTTCGTTCCTCTTGAGGTCATATGCAGACACTACTTAGCAGGAGGAGGATGGAGAAGGTATGACAGAGGAGACGTCGGCCCCGAGGAATTTGGATTCGAGCCAGGAACTATATTACATGAAGGTATTAAATTACCCTCCCCCTATCTAGAAGTCTCCACTAAATTTGAAAAATTCGATAGGTTACTGGATCGTAAAGAAGCCTTGGAGATTTCCAATTTAACTGATGAAGAGTTCGACACCATCCTTGATATCGTTGTTAAAATTGATGAAATTATTCATAGTGAAGCATCCAAGAGGGGCTTGATACATGTCGATGGAAAGAAAGAATTCGCACTTGGACCTGGTCGCATACCCGTTCTTGTTGACTCATTCGGGACTCTAGACGAAGATAGGTGGTGGGCAGCTGATGATTATGAGAATGGAAATATCGTATCTCTATCCAAGGAGTTTGTCAGGGAGCATTATCTGTCAACCGGCCACTATGAAGAACTCTATCAAGCCAGAGAGATAGGTTCAGAAGAACCACCCATTCCAGCTCTTCCAAGTAAAATCATCAAACAAACAGCTGACCTCTATGCAGGAATGTTTGAACGCCTGACTGGTGAAGAATTCTAGCTAAGAGTGTCTTCTCATGAGAACTCCACATTTTCTTCTTTGTGCCGTCCTTAACATTGCAAGCAAGAGTCTGAAAGCATAATCGACCCCTCCATCTAGTGGTTCTTCAGACAGAACCTTCCAACGTCCAGATCGAATAGCGCTACTCAACTCCGATACTTCTTCCTTATTCAGCCACCCAAGTAGTGTTAATCCTCCAAAACCATGTCTAAATCCTATTTCTCCAAGATTATCTTCAGATAATCCGTCAGAAAGTTTCGCTAGGAGATCATGAAGTACCGTCATATCTCCTTTCTGCTTGGTATTTTCAAGGAGATATGTTATGATATTTCCATCACCGTATGGAAATCGCCCCAGCCTTTCCTTGCCAGAACTGGAGTCTATCGGCTCAGTACTTCTTCCTTCTGAATCTAATTCTCCTATGGAAATGTACAGCATTGTAGCAGGGTCAAAAGTAGGCTCAATACCTTCCTTTAGGTTCTTAATATCAATCGAAAATGGACTCTTTTTCTTCAATTCTCCGTGATCCCCCCCCATGGAAGAAAGCACCGCTGGGATAATGTCCAGAGGATCACTAGCTATGGGGTCAAATGTGTGGAAGTATGGTAGATTTGAATTCAAACTCATACATTCACCACTATTTATCGGATTTTAGTCGATTAAGACGTTCTTCAAAGCTATCTATCAAGCTATCTTCTATTTCACCAGGTATCTCTTCAGTGGGAACTTCCGTGATATTTCCCAGATTATCGACTACATCCTCTTCTTGTACTACTTTTTGACTTGGAGAATCCATCTTCTTAGCCACATTTGCCTTCTTCTCTAATGCCTTCTTCTCTACTGCTAACCTAGTTCTCTCCATCATTTCCTTGCTCTCTCGGAAGTTTCTAGCCATCCATGCGAAAGCAATAGAGATTCCAATTACCAAGCTGGCCGACGCTATTGCAGTGCTCGAGTCACTGAAACCTCCTTCTGATTCTCCCGAGCCAGATAGAATAATTCTAGCTTCATTATCTGAAGGATCGGAATCAATATCCCAAGGGAACTCGCAAGTTATTGTAGCCACTAACTCTACTCCGTCGGCGACATTAGGTCTATCTATGGCAGGTCTAGGTGCTAAGGCACTAGATTCTGACATATCGACTACGTATTCTGCAGAGAATGTGTTACCGGCAAGGATTGTGATTATACATATTGAACCATCTAAGATCTGATGATTGTCTCTCTTTGTGAGTATGAATAATTCTTGTTCTGGACCGGTCCCGATTATCTCCAAGCCCACCAATCCGACATTCCAATCAGTCCTTCTAACCTCGAATGTATTGCTATCAGATGAAAACTCGATTCCTCTCGAATCAATAGCCCTAATGGTTAGCTCACTCCTACCCGGCAGGGGCTCCCATCCATTTGCACTTAGATTAATCATCCCCGATGACTCCCCTTGTTCTAGTAATCCTGAAATTGAATCTAGCATATTGCCCCTTTCATCCGATAGGATAACGGTGTAACCAAATTTTTCACTACCATTCATTATTGTACAGCTAGCTTCAACGGCATCTACATCTCCACCTATTGAGCAACTCCCCTGTCTCAGGGATGGTTCTGATACCCATGACCTATACTCAAGTATTGTAGATGAATCAACACTCAGACTTCCGTTTCCTCTTGCATAAGAGTCCCATAGCCATCCACCCGCATCGCTCCACGTGAGTGGACCGTTAGCAGAATCAACCACTGAACTACCTGAATTTGTTCGATGGATTTCCAGAATATAGCTATCGCCAGAAGTAGTTACAATTACTGGGCTCGTTGACCATGAATAATCCTCATATTGAGTGTCTAAAAGAATACTGTCCAGATTTCCGGCTTCATCCTGAGCATCTATTCTGATAGTTTTTGTCGAACCATCCCAATCTGGCGAGGGGATGACTTCCAATGGGACTCCAGTGATTTCCCCTACACCAATCACTACCTGGGTAGGCCCTGTAACTTGCCAACCCGGAGGTAGGCTAAGCACATCGAGCGAAATTGTTGTTGGAGCATTACCTCGATTTTCAATAAATGCTAGGGGATACCCGCCATTTTGACTAACTACCCAATCTCCCTGTCCAGACAAAGAGAAATCATACGTCACTGCGACTCTCAATGGGAATACTATCTCCGATAGTCCACTGGAATCTCCTTCCTTGATTCTTACAGTCAACTCAACTGCCCTTCCGTGTATAGCATCTCCCGGAGGAGTAACATTGAGCGACAGGGGTGCACTATCCCCCGGGTTTATAATTGGCATTTCTGATACATTACTAATTTCCCATCCCTGTTCACCCGAAACAAACATCGAGATATAGGGTCGACTAGGAGAATTTCCCGCTTGTAATACGGATAGTGTGATTTCAGATCCGTGAGTTGCGACTTCCAGGTTCGCCTGATCAACTAACGCATTCCAGGAAGGAACATGTCCCGACACTACAGAAAACGAGAATGATGTAATCTCTTGACCTTGTGCTGTGGCGGTAACGGTTACTTCCGCTGATGATCCGCTCCATGCATCAAGAGGAATGAAAGTATCAACGGACATCACCCCTGTTTCGTTTACTCCTAAATTAGAAATAGCACTCCCGGTGGAAATCCAATCAGTTGATGAATCCC
>CAXHFZ010000103.1:0-5022 GCA_964016325.1 uncultured Candidatus Poseidoniales archaeon
GATCTAATCATCTCCATCGCTTCAATCACCTCAGAGTCAGTCTCTCCTATGCCCACCATGATACTGGTCTTAGTCTTCAAATCTGGACGCAAATTCTTGGCCTCAGAGAGAATCTCCAGAGATTGTAAAAATGAGGCTCTTCTGTCTCTAACAATCTTGTCTAGCCTTGGAACACACTCAACATTGTGAGCAAAAACACGAATAGGCAATCCGTTCAACAGTTTTTTTAGAGATTCTAAGTTACCGTCGAGGTCGGAGCAAAGTAACTCTATTCCTACATCTGGACATCTATCGTTAACTGCCATTATACATTTCCTGTAGTGATCTGCCCCCCCATCGGGAAGATCATCTCTGTTGACAACAGTAATAACTGCATGATTTATTCCCATGCTCTCAATCGCAGTCGCTAAATCTTCTGGCTCATCAGGGTTCAATGGAGGAGGGGTTTTCGCAGTATTGACGGCACAGAATCTACAACCCCTTGTACAAACATCTCCGGCAATCATGAAAGTTGCAGTCCCTCTTCCCCAGCAATCATGTATGTTGGGGCATCTTGCCTCAACGCAAACAGTGTTCAGGTCGTTATCCTTGACACTAGCCATGGTACTATTGTAAACGGACTGGGACTTTCCAATCGGAAGGCTGGTCTTGAACCAACTGGGAAGTCTTTTCCTGTCCCTTGATGCCCTATCTTTAGTACCCTCGACAGGAGTTCCAGAACAGGAATTTGTAGTAATTTGAGATGAGTGAACGGTCGGAAGTCGCGTCGCCATCGTGTGTACCGCATAGAGGTACGGAGTTAATCGTTCTCATCGACCCCTTTGGGGTCGTTCAATACAACCCGTAATAGGAGTGAAACTCTTCCGGGTGCCATGGATGCGGCTGTCATATTGGTCACAGGAGGCGCAGTTAGGATTGGAAGAGAGATCTGCTTGAGCCTTTCCGAGTCCGGGTATACCATCGCAATACACTACAATTCTTCAGAAAATGAGGCGTCTAATTTGGCAGAAATTATCAAATCCAGAGGAGGTAAGGCCGCCTGTTTTTCTGGGGACTTATTGGACCAATCCATGCCGGCTAAATTATTCGAAGAAATCAAACAAGAACTGGGTCCAGTATCAGGAGTTGTAAATAATGCCTCGTTATTCAACTTCGATGATATTTCTAACGTTACACTGGAATCTTGGAATCGTCACATGCACGTCAACGCCCTTTCGCCCACTTTACTTATCTCAGAGCTGAGTCGAAATCTTCCATCAGGTAAGGTAGGTTCGGTGGTCAACATCCTGGATCAAAAAATCTCCCAGCCAAACCCGGATTATCTTTCTTATACCGCCTCGCGTTTCGCTATGGCTGGATTGACTGAGACACTTGCCAGGGGTTTGGCCCCTTCAATTAGGGTAAACGCTGTGGCTCCCGGCCATACACTACCAAGCCCGGAGCAAACAATTCAAGGCTTTGAGAAGGCACAATCTCAGTCCCCATTGCAATCCGGTCCCTCGGCATTAG
This sequence comes from uncultured Candidatus Poseidoniales archaeon, assembly GCA_964016325.1. GTDB lineage: Archaea > Thermoplasmatota > Poseidoniia > Poseidoniales > Thalassarchaeaceae > MGIIb-O5. The sequence goes on from CAXHFZ010000103.1 coordinate 1,510, forward strand.
ATATTGCAGAGGCCGTAGTATATCTTATGTCAGCTAAGTCAGTAACTGGTCAGATAATTTACGCAGATTCTGGTGAACGATTCTTATCCAGGAGTAGGGACGTCGTCTTTGAGACGGAGGAATAAGATGGACCACTATTCAGATGGACCACGTCATTTTACTGTTGAGAAGGGGCCCGAAAGGACAGTGATCTTTCTAAGGGAACTATTCAGGGAAGTCGATATCGGAATTCATGCCTATGAGATAGGCCATCCCCAAAAATTACGTTTCGATATCGAGGTATCGATACCCGGATCAGAGCCACCCAAAACAGATAGGATTACAGATGTAATTAATTATGAATATTTATTGGATTCAGTTGAGGATTCAATTAATGGAAGCAGGCTCTCACTGCTTGAGTCCTTAGGTTCAAGAATATTGGACAGGCTAATGGTCCCGATCCAAGTTTCCGAGGCATCAGTAAGAATTACAAAGATGGATGTTCTAGAAGGGGATGCAAAATTCGGCTGTGAGATGACTAGGAAGAGGTAGTGGTGCAGAGGGCAGGATTTGAACCTGCGAAGCACTATGCACCGGAGCTTAAGTCCGGCCCCTTTGACCAGCTCGGGTACCTCTGCAGGTTAATAGGAAGAGGTCATACTCCTTGAATCGAGCGCTTCAAGGCCTCGAAATGAGTCATATTGGCGACCCCCATAATTGACGTATCAGCGGCCCAAGGCGCACGAACGCTTTAACGCCACTTGTGTGGGCGGTCAATCGTGCAAGGGAGAGGTACAGCGAACTACGTTCGCAATAGCAGAGCTGTGGCATTGGCTCTTTGCTTGGTCCTTCTCATTCCATACGGGGCCTCCACAGTTTCCAATAGCGAGCTAAACGAAACCACAAATTTCAATGCTAACAGCGATGTTCGGATGAACCTCTACACAATGTATATCGCATCTCAGAATTCATCTGCAGGGGGAGATGGATACATCACCACACAAGTTCCCGAGTCCGGGGGACAGGAGTCCATGAGCGCGCTAAGTAGTAGCATTGAATTCAAGACCAGTCCGATGCTCTCCAGTCTCGAGATAGCAGGCAGGCCCAACCACGGTTCGGGCTCTGGCTCGTATTATCTGCCAATCGGGATATTTCTGAGATCTACAGGCCCCGATACCGCTTCTGTTGACTGGACTCTCACACTAAAAGCATCTGGGTCTCAGGTTGGATCGGCATCTTGGTCTTCAGAAGCATGTAATCCTGGACTGACTCAAAGTTGTAGTTTCGATCATGAGACCTTTGAAATCGATATTGGAAGTGATGAGACATTTACAATAGACAAGGATGAACGCTTGGAACTAATAATCGATGCCGACATGTCAGGATGTGACAGTGGAGGTGGAAGTCCATGGGGAGGTTCATCGAGCTGTGAAGCAGAAGTCGCATGGAACGAAATTGATGGTGATGAAAGATTCAGTACTCTGGAAATTGAAGCCAATGCGATCGCTAACAGCTTGGTTCTGCTACAAAGAGAGGGAGCGGAGCTAGCAGAAGGGGCCGAGTTGGATTGGTATCCTAATGATGTTCTCTCGGAGAGAGTAATGCAATTCTCATTCGATGTCAAAAGTAGCTTCGGGAGATATGATGTCGACTCGGTAAGATTGTTGATGAGGGACCCCAATGGAATTTACAGAATTGATCATGTTATCGATGAGGATGACGAGGACATTGAGGACACAAGCCAAGGTATTTTCGGAGAGTATCTCTGGTCGTACCCCAGCGGGATTCCTTCAGGCGAATACTCAGTCGAGCTCGAAGTATCTGATATTCAGGGAAACAGCGTGATAGTAGAGCATGAACCAGTAAATATGGAACAGTGGGGGGTCGCACTAAATCACCGGCAAGATAGATCAACTGAATACATAGCCCCCGAACAGACAACCCCTATCTCTCTCCAGATGGTACACAGGGGGGACTCGACTAAATCAATGGATGTAGAGTTAGAGGTATTGACAAATTTCCCTAGTTCGTGGCTAATAGAGTTCGACTCTCCCGGAGGATACACATTAAACTCGGGAGGTGATATCCTCAATCCAATTCTTACATTGACCGCTCCTGAAGATCTCACTGGTGCTCCAAGCTCGATTGATATCAGGCTGTAGCTGAGGCAGAGGTAGATGGTGTGTTGCAGGTAGTTCATCAAGATACATTGCAATTAGACCTGAAGAAGATGGATGTTTTCCAGCCTCCACAAGTTTCGATATGGTCCGAAGATCATGAGGTAGCTGTCGCTAATTCTTCAAGGCCAGATGACTTCGATGCTGCTTCAAACAGCTATGTTGACTATGACCAATTTACTCCCTTCTTGATGGAGATTTTCAATACTGGTTTTGATGCAGATGAGTTCAAGATTGACGTTCTACAAAGGGCTAAAGCAATAATTCAGGTTTATGACAATGACACGGGCGAGAGAATTCTAGAGGACGATGGTGATGGGACTTTCCACACCGCTCTCCTCGACAGACATGAGACACAAACCCTCAGAATCCTCGTCAAACCTTCATCCGATAGACTGGATCCAGATATAGGGACTGTCGAATTAGAAGTAGTCAGCACCGGCCAGAGTAACCTGTCCTCTACAATCGAATTCACAATTCAGAGGACATTTGGAATCAGGGCAGAGGTTTCCTATGACTGCGATGGCTCCCCACTAGGGCACATTACAGTATCTCTATGTTCCCCAGGCTCCGGAAATGCTGAAGTCTCCCTGAGGGCTAAAATCACAAATACAATGACATCGGGAGAATCTGCCACATGGTGGAGGATTCAGAATCCAGCCTCATTAGAGGAGAATAAAGACAGGAATGCGGCCTACGGGCAATGGCAGTTCAGAATAGAGGATGACTCTGGGAATGCTGTTCCAAGAGTCTCTCTAGCACCCGGTGATGATACCGAAGTTTTTGTGACCATCACCCTCACTAGCCAGGTCGAGTTCGGGAATCATACCGTATACCTAAGGGTTGTAGAAGACACCCCTGACGAAGACCCAAGATATTTTGATCTCCCGATGGTCTTCGAAATAGACTCTGATGAGCCAACACTAGAAATCGTACAGGTTTCTCCAAATAGGCTACTATCCCCAGGTGACACAGTAGAGATTCAGATGAAAGTGAAAAATCTTGGAAATAGTCCGCTCACGATTCTTCTTGAGGCCGAATCTGACTCCTCGTCATGGAGTGTAGAGATCGACGGTCCTTCCGGATCAGTTCTAGTTGTTCTGGAGGCCTTTGATGAAGTAACATTCGTCCTAGGGGTCACTGTCCCGGAGTCTTCCAACAATGGCGACTCTTCCAGGATAATGGTTAGTGCAACGCCCTTCGATACCGACCAAAGCTGGCCTGATGATTCTACTGCCAAGGAAACGGTTGTAATGACTGTTGGCATCGACTCCCTGATAGAACGTTTAGTGAATGAGTTCACTCATCCAAGACCTGTCTCTTATACACATCTGACGCTGCCGACGAATGACGTCGT